>NZ_JADIJP010000010.1:0-162414 GCF_017355285.1 Methylobacterium sp. SD274
CACTCCGGCGATGATATGGCTATGGATAATCTGAAGGGCGCTGAACTAACCACGTCCCATGACGCATTAGGAGCCAAGAGACCTTTCCAAAAATCACATAAAATTCATAGACTGGGTTTATATGGCGAAGGTTTTGACCACCCTAAGCAAACAGAAAATATTTGATTCGCAATTATAGAAAAACGACTGAGGCAACACAGAGACAGCCTTGAAAAATTTAATCGGCTCGGTGCGATTGAAAGGTTGACCGCAACGATTAAGCTACCGAGCCAATTTATACAGGATCTTTTTGAAAAGCCTTAGTTCGACCCATCCTGCAAATTACCTTAGTCTAAAAATCGGAATTGCTGCGGCGAGTAAACGATCCCGCACGCTCGGGCTGCTGAGGCGCAGCAGACGGAGCGTTAGTATTCATGGAGCGCGCCGGCTCTAAACTTTCGTTAATCGCGCCCTGCGTTGCCTTTGCCGCCGCCATCGACTTCCGGCTCACGCCAACAACGACCCACGCCTCCTTTTCTTTGTCATCGTAGCCGTTTTCGAGGACAACCACTCCTGTTAAAGTCCCTGAAGCAAAAGACCCCGTCATTTCTGTGAGGCTTTGACTCATCGCTCGCTGGTCGGTCGTTGTGATGCTCTCGCCGCCAGAGCCCTTCTGTTGATCGGTTTTCGACATCGTGTTTTCGACTTCGGCTACTACCCGACCGCTCGTAACGTGCTGATTCAGAAATCTAACAATATTTGCCTTAGCCTTCTCCTCGGCAATGATTGTCGCAGTTTTTACGCCACGCTTGTCGGCTATCGCGACTGGATGAGCGTATTTAGAATACACACGTTTCCAAGTTCCATCGGGGTTAAAGTCGATAGTAGCACCATCGACACCAGCTTGCCATGTGACGGTTCCATCGGATGTTTTATCGATAGTTTGAGCGTGCGCCGCCCCTGAAATGCCAAGGATGACTACAAGCCCGAAAGCATTCACGATTTTATTTGTTCGCATAGGTTATTCTCCTGTCTCGCTGCTCGACTTCGCAATTCGTGCGCGTACTTCCGAAATCGATGATATCACATTGTTTGGAACCAAAATATTGTAGTACGCATACACTTTTGCGCCTTTGTTCGGAAAAATTATAACGTCGCCATACTCTGAGCGGTGATAAGATTTATCATTCATAACGAAGTAGAATGGATTCGGCTCACCCACACAATAGTTGATAAATTCTTTGCTAGCACCTCTTGGCGCCGAAGCTGAGTTTTGACGGGCGAGCACAGGGAACTGATTCATACTTGCTTTTGTCCCATACACTACCGTCTTGTCTGAGCCAAAAAATTCAATGACAAGACTTATATTACGCGCGGCGGCATCAAAGTCATAGCAAATTTCATTAGGATTACATTCCCTAAACGCAAATTTACTTTCCCGAGCAAATGTACGACCGAAACATTCGACCGATATACCCGAGGTATTTTGGTACAAGGGGAAACAAGCTGCCACACCATATGAGTTCCCCACCGGTTGCTTGGAGAGGAAACTTGCCTGCCAATCTGGGCGCGTCGTTAAATTGCGTGAAAGCGCAGGAAAAGTACAATCAGCGTCAAGCCTTTGGCGGCGGGCTCGGTCCTCAAGACCAAAATCGAGACTTGCTCTACTTTGTGCGATTAATTTAAATTTTGAACTCCATTCTTTCATTGACTCGTCGTTGACACTAAATGTTAGTGGAATGCGGAGCCACGCTTCATTTGAAGTCGATGGAAGTGAAGTATCGACGCTGGGCGAACCAACCCCTACATTTAAAAGGGATGAAACCTTGCCGATCAAGTCGAGATAAATTTGGCTTGCAGACGCCTTTTCCTCGCCAATTGTCTGAGCTGTTGCACTTGCTGTTGCAGTGTCAAACGCTTTTGTTGGGATATCATTTTCTTGTAACGTTTTCAGCAATGGCGCAACAGATACGGAAACATTAGCCGTGACCTCGAAAATGCCATCTTTCTGTTCTGTTTTAATGACTTCAATTTTTGATACATATGCATTCGTATAAGATATCAGTTTTTCCTTGACGACCTCGGATACTCTGTTGTCTGTCATGCTAAGTTCGATCCGTCGCTGATTGTCGACAAACACCCCTGCGACTTGCTGAATAGCAACACGGGAGGCATCCTTCCGAGCGGCATCGGCGGTATCTCCACTGCCTACAACTTCGACATTTCGAATGCTTGCCTCAGAAGAGCGCGGTTTTCCACCCAACGGACTTGTGACAATAGAACTCCCCGAATCAGAAAATTCAGATGGAGGCGCAGCTTTTTTTTCGGGGATAGCAGCGGGCAGGAGTGGTTTGTTCGCGGCTGATTTGAGCTGAGGATTGAACTCAGCCATATCAGATCTTTGACTTTCGTCTTCACCCCTACCTTCATCCCTGTTCGAGTACCCGCGGCGGCTACCCTGAATATTTAAAGGGCGATAGTTCTCGCGCGGATAATCGGTCAGTTCTTGCTGACGATATTGCAACTCTGGATGACGACGAGGCGGCCGCCCCCCGCCCAGCATACCCGATAACACTTCCGGTATTATTTGACGCGGATCTACATGTTGATCCGGTTGAGAACTGTAATGCGACGGCGCACGTTTCGAAAAATTGGCGTCATACTGACTACCTAGCGAATCTCCACGGACAAGCTCTGAAAGATCCTGCGATGATAGAAAATCCGACGGACGACCTCCACGCATCTGCCTATAAGCACGGAATGCATTGCGGGTCCCCGCACCGAATATGCCATCGGGTTCACCAGTCATGAGACCAAGAGATAACAAACGCTTATGTATTGCTACTCTTACGATTGGCGGCAGGTCCGCTTCGGCTGCTGCATCGCCTGTGATCTGACCTCGATAGAAGGAGGCTCGGGTTCGGTACTGCTCCGCGATACAAGCACTAGCACGCGGGGGGTTAAACCTCTTATCACCAATTCCGCATTGGCCCGGAATGGCCTTGTACCATTCACTATGAGCATTGCGTACTCGGACCCGATCCTGTTCTTCCAAACTCCAGACCAGAGCATAATATGAAGACGACATTGCCCAATCTGCGGACCAAGAGGAGGGGTCTTGGCAGATAGCAAGCCCAATAGGCGAGGAAACACCAATGCAACTGAATGTCGGACCAGTTAACGAACGCTCCTCGGCTGCGCAGGGCGAGGCAATAATTGCGCATAGTCCGACTGCCGCAGAAATCAATCGCACTGCATTTACCCCCTGCCAACGCTTTTTCGGGGCTCTACCACGTCCTTTGGTTGCAACCTAGCAGCAACGAGGCCACACAGTCCGACCAAATAACATCACGCTGTGATTTTACGAGGCGCCCTGAAGCGTGCAGGTGAGAGACTTGTGACCAATTTCGTTATCTGCATCTAATAGGCTTAAATCTGTTAAAATGGCGCCCATAAAGGTCGTCGCGATATATCGGTTATTCTTATCCTATCGAATTTTATAGATTAGAAATTTTTAATATAGATTAATTAAATTTAGAAACTATTTACTCAACAGTTAATAATTTGTATTAATATGGTATATGACTTGATTTATATCAATTTTTTCTGAACTAAAGCGCGGTGTCGTTGATTCTCAACCGCAAAGTAAAGAGACTAAGACTCAAATGACTCCCACGAAAACTCCATAAAAATCCAACAAATCACCTATTCCATCCCCAAGTCTCCCCTAATAGTGTCACCCTATGCTGACACTCAGCAATGTGCCGACCTCCTCGTCCCGGCCAGCCAGTCGCCTCCAAGCGGTAGGGATCGGCAGCGTCTTCGGGGGCTGGCCGCCGCGATTCGCCTCGGGGCGCGGAGCTACCGGGTCACGGTGCTGAAGTGACGCGACCAGCCCGGCGGGCGGGCGCGGGTGCATCGCCAGGACGGCTTCACCTTCGATGCCAGCCCCACCATCGTCCCTGCGCCCCTGTTCGAAGCCTCCCGCATCTTCAAACAGCCCGCACCCCACGCAACACGCATCCGCTTCGGGGGCGGGCGGGGATGTAGGCGAGGTCGAGAGTGAGGTCCTGAGGGGGGAGGTCGTAGCGCATCGACGTCGCCAGGAGGTGGGCGGCGGTGACGAGCAGGGTCTGGGTGAGGCCCTCGCCGGGGCAGCGGTGTCCGTCCGTGGCCGAGCCGCCGCCATGGGAGATCAGGTCGAACGGATCGATGGCCTCGGTGCGGAACCGGTCCGGGTCGAAACGCTCCGGCGCGTGCCAGCGGCCCGGATCGTGGTTGGTGCCATAGAGGTCCATGAGCGCCCAATCGCCGGTCTCGAACGCATGGCCCCGCCACTCGAACGGCTCGCGGACCCGCCCGCCGATGAAGGGGATGAACGGATAGGCGCGGCGCACCTCCCAGGCGAAACGCTGGCGCGTGTCCTCGTCCGCCGCGCGGAGGGCCTCGGCCCAATGCGGGTTCTCGTGGAGCGCCATGGCGGCGAACACGACGTAGCGCGCATTCGCCACCGTGGGGCGCAGCAGGTTGATGAGCTCCACGCCGGCCGTCTTCACGTCGAGGAGGCGGCCCTCGGCGTCGCGATGGGTGGCGACGGTCCGGGCGGGTCCGGGCGGCGCGTCGCTTCGGCCGCCGCGGATCTCCTCGATCCGTGCCCGCGCCCAGCGTTCGGTGCGGGCGCGGAGGAGATGCCCCCGCCAATTGCGCGGGCCGATGGCGCCCGTGCCGTCGACCATGGCGGCGAACTCGGCCGTCCGCGCATCGACCTCGTCCGGGGCCAGCGGAAGACCGACCCAGTCGCACACCGCCTGCGTGATGACGCGGTGCGCCTCGTCGAGGAGCACCACGCTGTCCTTCGCCGCCCAGCGCGGCACGGCCCGGCGCCAATGCTCGCTGAACAGGTCGGCGAAGCGCCGGAGGGCGTCCTCCCCCACCAGCGACAGGAACATCGCCTTGCGGTGGCGATGGGCCTCGCCGTCCATCACCATCACGCTGCCATGGTCCTGGATCAGCGCGAAGGTGGTGGGCGGCAGCGCGTGGCGGCGGGTGAAGCGATAATGGTCGTAGAAGCGTGACGCCGCCTCCCGGCCGGACAGGCAGACCACCGGACTGAGCATCAGCCGCGCCGCGAACAGCTCCGATCCGTGGCGCCGGCAGCGGTTCGGGATGAAGGCATAGCCTTCTGCGAGAAGCGACATGGTGCTGTCCGGCGCACGCTCCCGGGGAATCGCCGAGCGGCTTCGCCTGTGTCCGTTCATGGCCGACCTTTCTCGAAAGCCTCGCGGAATGCCTCGTCCGAGCCGGGTCAACCTCCGCGAGGCCGCGCGGTTCACCCTCCGCCTTCAACCAAACGCAGAGCCCAGCCAGGCTATATCGACCCTTTCTCGAAACAAACATAGGCATAAGCCAGGTTAAAAACCTGGGTTAAACCGCATCCTATCCTTGTATAATGGCTTTTTAATCCTGCCTTTCTCGGAACCATGCTTTCGGTTGCTGGTTGATCGGGTCCACTCCCCAACGTAACGGAGGACAGCATGTCTCAATCCAACGACACGCAGGGCAAGTCGGAGCATCGCGGCGGTTCGGGCAACTTCGCCGAGGATCGTGAGCGCGCCTCGGAGGCCGGCTCGAAGGGCGGTCAGGCCAGCGGCGGCAACTTCGCCAACGACCCCCAGCGCGCCTCGGAAGCAGGCTCGAAGGGCGGCCAGGCCAGCGGCGGCAACTTCGCCAACGACCCTCAGCGCGCTTCGGAAGCGGGCAAGAAGGGCGGCGAAGCGAGCCACGGCGGCCGCGGCTAGGACGCACGCGACGCGTCGCGGGACCGGGGGGCGATGCCCCTCGGTCCCCGCGCGCATGTCCTCTCACAGCCGTCGGCACCTTTCCGTCGCGGGCGATCACGCTCCGCCGGTGAATCAACGCTTGCGTCGGTGATTTTTCGGCTGATAGTGTCACCTTATGTTGACACTCAGCGATGTGCCGATGTCCTCGACCCGGCCGGCCAAACGCCCCCACGCGGTGGTGATCGGCAGCGGCTTCGGAGGGCTCGCCGCCGCCATCCGCCTCGGGGCGCGGGGCTACCGGGTCACGGTGCTGGAGCGGCTGGACCAGCCCGGCGGGCGGGCGCGGGTGCATCGCCAGGACGACTTCACCTTCGATGCCGGGCCGACCATCGTCACCGCGCCGTTCCTGTTCGAGGAACTCTGGACCCTGTGCGGGCGGCGCATGGAGGACGATGTCGTCCTGGCGCCGATGCTGCCGTTCTACCGCATCCGCTTCGAGGACGGCGCGACCTTCGATTACAGCGGCGATCTCGACGCCATGCGCGCCGAGGTCGCGCGGTTCTCGCCCGGGGATGTGGCCGGCTACGAGCGCTTCATGGAGCGCTCGCGGGCGATCTGCGAGGTCGGGTTCGAGCGGCTCGGCCACGTGCCTTTCACGTCGGTCTCGGACATGCTGCGGATCATGCCCGATCTGGTGCGTCTCGGCGGACACCGCAGCGTCTACGACGTGGTAGCGAGTTACATCCGCGACGAGCGCCTGCGGACGATCTTCAGCTTCCACCCGCTCCTCATCGGCGGCAGCCCGTTCCGGGCGAGCGCGATCTACTGCCTCATCGCCCATCTCGAACGGCGCTGGGGCGTGCATTTCGCGCTCGGCGGCACCGGCCGCCTGGTGGACGGGCTGGCCGGGCTGATCCGGGGGCAGGGCGGGGCGCTCCGCTGCGGCGCGGAGGCGTCGCGCATCCTGGTGGAGAACGGGGCCGCCACCGGCGTCGCCCTCACCTCGGGCGAGCGCATCGCCGCCGACATCGTCGTCTCCAACGCCGATTCCGCCTTCACCCACCGCACCCTCCTGCCCGAGGGCGTGAGGCGGCGCTGGACCGACCGCCGGCTCGACCGGTCGCATTCCTCCATGGGCCTGTTCGTCTGGTATTTCGGCACGAACCGGACCTTCCCGGACATCGCCCACCACACCATCCTGATGGGGCCGCGCTATCGCGGGCTCATCGACGACATCTTCCGGCGCAAGGTGCTGTCGAAAGATTTCAGCCTCTACCTGCATCGCCCCACCGCCACCGATCCGCTGCTGGCGCCGCCGGGCTGCGATGCGTTCTACGTGCTCTCCCCGGTGCCCAACCTCGCCGGCGGCCAGGATTGGGCGGTGGAGGCGGAGCCCTATCGCCGCGCCATCGAGCGCCATCTCGACGCCACCGTGATGCCGGGCCTGACGGAGAGCATCGTCACCTCGAAGGTGACGCATCCGGGGGATTTCGCGGCCGATTTCCTGAGTTTTCGCGGCTCGGGCTTCGGCCTCGAACCGGTGCTGACACAATCCGCCTGGTTCCGGCCCCACAACGCCTCCGAGGACGTGGCGCGGCTCTACCTCGTGGGGGCCGGCACCCATCCCGGCGCCGGCCTGCCCGGCGTCCTCTCCTCCGCCCGAATTCTCGATACCGTGGTGCCGGATGCGCGCGTCTTCGCCTGACTTGTCTCGGCTTGAATTACTTCGGCCGCCCCTCTGGGCGATCCCCCATGCGGATGCGGCCGACCATGCCGCCTGCCGGGCGGCGATCCGCACCGGGTCGCGCAGCTTCTTTGCCGCCTCCGCCCTGCTGCCGCCCTCCATCCGCCGGCCGGCTTACGGGCTCTACGCCTTCTGCCGCCTCTCCGACGACGCAGTGGACGACGTCGCCGAGAGCGGGCGCCGCCCCGCCGTGGCGCGGCTGCGGATGCGCCTCGACCGGGCCTGCGAGGGCCGCCCCTGCGACGCCCCGGCGGACCGGGCGCTGGCCGACATCGTCTCCGACCACGCCATTCCCCAGGCGCTGCCCGCCGCTTTGATCGAGGGCCTCGCCTGGGACGCGGACGGCCGCCGCTACGAGACGCTTGCCGACCTCACCGCCTATGCGGCGCGGGTCGCCGCGTCGGTCGGCGCGATGATGACCCTGGTCATGGGCGTGCGCGACCCCGACGTGCTGGCCCGCGCCTGCGACCTCGGCATCGCCATGCAATTCACCAACATCGCCCGCGATGTCGGTGAGGACGCGCGGGCAGGCCGGCTCTACCTGCCGCGATCCTGGCTGAGGGAGGCGGGGATCGACCCGGACGCGTTCCTCTGCGCCCCCGCCTTCACGCCCGCCCTCGGTGGCGTCGTGGCGCGCCTGCTGGCGGCGGCGGAGCTTCTCTATGCGCGCTCGGAATCCGGCATCGCCGGCCTGCCCCCCGCCTGCCGGCCGGCGATCCGCGCGGCGCGGCTGATCTATGCCGAGATCGGCCGCGAGGTGGAGCGGGCCGGCTACGATTCGGTCTCCCGCCGCGCCCGCGTGGACGGGCGGCGGAAGCTCGCGCTCCTCGCCCGCGCCCTGGTCTCGACGGACGACCGAGCGGCCTTGCGCGAAACACCCCTGCCGGAAATCCTGTTCCTGATCGAGGCAGTGGCTGCGCTTCCGTCGATGGCCCCGCGGATCCCACCCTGGTGGAACGTGCCGGCGCAGGTGGCGCAGGTGCTCGACCTGGTGGAGACCCTGCGCGAGCGTGAGGCGCTCGGCCGCGCGCCCGCCCCCTCGTGAGCGACCGGCTCTTCGCCGCCTTCGACATCGGCCTCGCCTTCGCCCTCGCGCTGGGGCTGGCCCTGTGGCAGCTCATCGTCGTCCGGCGCACCATCCGCAAAGACCGGGACGACGACGCCCGCCGCCCGCCGGACGATCCCGCCGGCTGACCGCGTTCCTCTCCCCTTTGGGGCTACCGGATTCACACATCCGCTCGACGGCCGTTCGCTCTCTCCAAGAGGTTTCGACTCGAGGCGCGACGGGCTCCCTCTCCTGGAAGGAGAGGGCGATCGCATATGCCGATTTGCCTGTCAGAAAGCCGCTGTCACCACCCCGTCATCCCGGGTCCGCGCAGCGGAGCCCGGGATCCAGAAACACAAGTAGTGCAGGACTTTACACTGTCAGCGGCTCTGGATTGCACGCCTCTGGCGCGGCCCTCCGGGTCCGGGCTCGCCTGTGGCGACCCGGAATGACGGCGTGGTGTCATATGCGATCGCCTTGCCTTCCAGGAGAGGGCACCCGCGCTTGCGAGAGACCAAATCAATCGACCGCGTGGATCGCCCAGAGATGGCATGATCCGAGGCTTGAGCCTCACCCGAGCGCAGCGGCGATGCTGCTGGACAACGGCGCCGTCGGGCGGCCGATGAGCGTCGAGATCAGGCGCGACGGGCTCCCTCTCCTGGAAGGAGAGGGGACCCGCGCTGGCCCGAGACCACATGGATCGTCCGGAGACGGCATGATCCGATGCGCCAGTCTCACCCCAGCGCGGCGGCGATGCTGGCGGAGAGCGGCGTCGTCGGGCGGCCGATGAGCGTCGAGAGTTGGCGGCCCTCGTCGAACAGGGCGCCGTGCGCGGCGTCCACATCCCACGCGGCGAGGGAATCGGCCAGGACGTCCGGCAGGCCGAAGCCCTTGAGCAGCGCCGCATAGTCCGCCTGCGGCAGGTCCCGGTAGGGGATGTCGCGGCCCGTCTGGCGCGAGAGTTCGGCGGCGAGATCGGCCAGGGTGTAGGCCTCGTCCCCCGCCAGCTCGTAGGTTCGCCCGTCATGGCCGTCGCCGGCCAGCACGAGGGCGGCGGCAGCGGCGAAGTCGGCCCGCGCGGCCGAGGCGATCCGGCCGTCACCGGCGCTGCCGAGGAACGCGCCGCCGGCGAGCGCGCCGGGGATCGAAGCGGTGTAGTTCTCGGTGTACCAGCCGTTCCGCAGGATCGTCGCCGGCAGGTTTGAGCCCGCGATGGCGGCCTCCGTGGCGCGGTGCTCGCCGGCGAGGCTGAGCGGCGAGGTGTCGGCATGGAGCAGGCTGATATAGACGAGCCGACCGATCCCGGCCGCCTTCGCCGCCGCGATGACGTTCCCGTGCTGGGCGACGCGCCGCCCGACCTCGCTCGATGAGATCAACAGCAGGCGCTCGATGCCCCGGAAGGCCTCGGCCAGGGTCTCGGGGCGCGCATAATCGGCCACCCGCACTGCGACGCCCCGGTCTCGCAGGGCCTGGGCGGCCTCGCTCTCCAGGGATCGCACACCCGCCACGACGGCGCCGGCCGGCACCCTTTCCAGCAGAGCCGCGATGACGAGGCGCCCCAAGTGACCGGAGGCGCCGGTGACGAAGAGCGTCGGATGAAGGGTGTCGGACATGGCGGGCTTACCCAGGGTTCACTTTCGGTACAAGGGAACTAAGTGAGACCGCATCGGCTGTGAAGGAGGCAGGATTTTGGGACAAGGTGACGCCGAGGGAACCGCCCCAGCACCGGCTCAGGCCGAATTGGCGCGGACCTTCGCGGGCTGGCGGACGAGGGCGTTCGAGGCCTCCCGTTGCCCCGTCCGCAACGTGCTGGACCGGACCGGCGACAAATGGTCGATCCTGATCCTCACCGCGCTGGCCGGCGGCCCGCACCGGTTCAGCGCGATCCTCCGGCTGATCCCCGACCTCTCGAAACGCATGCTGACCCAGACCCTGCGCGACCTCGAACGCGACGGCTACATCGCCCGCACGGTCTACCCCACCAAGCCGCCCAGCGTGGATTACCGCCTGACCACTCTCGGCGGCACGCTCATGGAGCCCCTGGCGGCCCTCGTCCGCTGGGCGGAGCGGAGCCATGCGGAGATCGAGGCGGCGCGGGTGCGGTTCGATGGGGGGTAGGTTGGAAGTTTACCTGCGGCGACGCGTATCACGACAGCAGGGAGCGCAGGCTGATGATGCTAGCAAAAAGAGTGATCTGAATGCCCCCATGCCCGGGCAGAAAAGCGAGGTTCTGTTTGGGGATCGTTCGGACTCGCTGGTGGTATCCTCAGCACACTCAGAGAGACCACAACGCCGGACAAGCTACAAATTTAGCGTGTAAGTATTGACACTAGTTCTGCCAGACATCTCTAGGCGATTCGAATCACCTAGATCATTGTCTAAACCTCTAGTACGACAGGACTTTCGGGATTATGCCGCACCACAGACTGATCATCGCTGTCGTCTGAGGTGTCGGCAAATTTAGAAGCAACACGCTCTCGCCACCTCGCATCTAAAACGGCGAGGTACTCGCTATGCGCCTTGAGCGTGTCCTGAATTGACTTCTCGATGGCGGTCAAGGCACGTTCTCGATCTGGAGCTTGGCTATGCATGGTCTACCCTCGACCCTGCTCTGATAGCAAGCCAAGAACGAAGCGCGAAGCTGATGGTTGCGAAGATCCCCGAAATCCCCTTCCCGGAAATCTTTTTTGGGTTCGTTGCACCGATAGGGGCCGACGTTAAACGTTGCGTTGCTGACTTCAAAAAATGTTTTAACGATCTAAAATATAGAGTAATAGAAATAAAAGCTACAGACGTATTTGAGATGTTGAAAGATCACGTCAATCCATTGATTGCGCTCGACAAAACAACCCAGTTGAAGAGATATGACACTTATATCAGTTATGGCAATCAGCTTCGCAAGGATTTTGATGATAATGCAGTCCTTGCAGCATTAGCGATCGGCAGAATTTCAAAGATCAGGTTATTTGATTTGAAAAATAAGGATTTACCGCAAAATAAGAATATCATTCTTGGAGAAAAAACAGTCTATTTAATTCATCAATTCAAACGCCAGGAAGAAATAACACTTCTACGCTCTGTTTATGGACGATTATTCTTCCAAGTATCTCTATATTCGCGGAGAGGCACAAGAGTCGACAATCTAGCCAATTTATTCGCAAGTGATAATGGCTCAGCAAATATTAATGAGTTCCGATCTGAAGCTGAAAGGATAATTCAGGTCGATCAGGACGAGAAAGACGAGGAACACGGACAGAGAGTATCTAAAATATTCAGCGACGGCGACTTAATTATCAGCGCCGATACCCAAAAACCAACAATGTATGACCAGATAAAAAGATTTGTTGATCTTTTGTTTGGCTCGAATTCCATATCTCCCAATAAGAATGAGTATGGGATGTTTGTTGCTAAAGCGGCTGCCTTACGAACTCTCGATCTTTCTCGGCAAGTTGGCGCCGCTATATTTTCTACTGAAGGAGAAATAGTATCGATTGGCTGCAATGAAGTACCAAAAGGACATGGTGGAACATATTGGTGCGACGACCCCTTTGATGATAGGGAATATTTAAGACTACAAGATTCCAACGATAAGAGGAAGCGCGAGATCCTGTCTGAAATAGCTAACGTTATGGGCCTAAAAATTGATGACATGCTTGCAATCAAAAAAATTAAAGACTCGCAGTTTATGGATGCATTAGAATATGGGCGTATAGTTCACGCTGAAATGTCCGCAATTTCTGACGCCGCAAGATTGGGTCGCTCTGCCAAAGGAAGCAGCCTGTATTGCACCGCTTTTCCGTGCCACATGTGCGCCAAACACATTGTAGCCGCAGGAATAGAGAAAGTAATTTTTCTTGAACCATACCCAAAAAGCCTAGTATCAAAACTTCATAGCGATTCTATTGCTGTTGAGGGAAGCGATAGAGGAAAATACAAGTCTTTTCCTGCTGCAGAATTTGAGCATTTTTATGGTATATCGCCCCGCCGGTATGGAGAACTATTCGAAAGAGGAAAACGGAAGCACGATGATGGCTCGTTCAAGCCTTGGTCTCACGGAGAGCCACGACCGAGCTTAAATGTGACAACTCAATATTATATGATGGACGAAAACAAAATATCAGCTGACGTAATTGGGCAATACATGCTGTTGAAAGAACTTCCTGCTGATTTTCTGGACGTAAAAATTCCATAAACCGGATCAATCCTTATAACATTAGAAAACAGTATTTGTTTATGACAACGGGCATACAACCGCTGTGGTCGTTGCATTAAATTACCGACCCTACTGCTCTAGCGACAGCCGAAACTTCTACCAAACCGCCTCGCTAGCGTAGGCACCTAGGTAAGTTACCGACGATCCAGTGGTATACGCCCATTTCTACGCGACCAAGGCGTGGAAAAAAGCGATTAGGTCAGCTTGGTGTAGACCTCGGCCATCGCCTTGATTCATGTGCTTCGTCAGGAAGCAAGGGTGAAGCTTGGACACCCGGCAACTTCGTTCATGTGAACCAGACCACCCCCCATCACCCCGCCCGCCGCGGCATCCGGAACGGCAGCATGAACTGCACCAGCGGGTTAGCGAAGCGGGTGAGGGACAGGCTTTCGTGGACCGGGCGCACGGGCTCGCCGTCGAGGGTCGAGGCGAGGAGCGAGCGGGCGTAGAACGGGGTGTCCTCGAAGGTGCGGACGACGCTGGACGCCCCGTCGTCGCTGCGGGTGGCGCGGGGCATGCGCCAGAACCGCGTCGGCGGCAAAGCGGCGGGGAGCGGCGGGCGGATGTCGCGGCGGGTACCGTCGGCGGCAAAGCGCAGGGACAGGTTCTGGAGGCTGCCGTCGCGGCGGCGCACGTCGTAGAGGATCGCCGACCCGGCCTTGAGGTCGGCCCGGCACCAGGTCCAGTCGCGAAAATCCCGGCCCAAAGCGGTGTCGCCATGGTTGGTGTCGAAATAGGCGGTGCCGCGCCAGGACAGGCTCGGGGCGTCGAGGGTCACCTCCACGGGGGAGGAGGGCGCCATCGGCCACCAGCGGTGCCGGCCCTCCGCGTCGAGGGTGAAGGTG
This sequence comes from Methylobacterium sp. SD274, assembly GCF_017355285.1. Lineage (NCBI taxonomy): Bacteria > Pseudomonadati > Pseudomonadota > Alphaproteobacteria > Hyphomicrobiales > Methylobacteriaceae > Methylobacterium > Methylobacterium sp. SD274. Next base: position 13,607 of record NZ_JADIJP010000010.1, read on the forward strand.
TCCCGCGTGAAGCCGTTGGGGCGCAGGCGGATCGTGCCGCGCACCCGCGAGGGGATCGGCGCCGTCACCTCGTCGAGGGTGATGGTGAGGGTGGTGCCGTCCCAGGCGAGACCGCTCGGGCCGATCCGGATCTGCGACGCGTCCCGGCTCAGGGCATCCCGGCCGCGCTCGGTCATGCAGAAGCGGTTGGCGCGCTCGCCGTAGAGCACGACGTTCAGGGTGCAGTGGTCGAACGGGTCGCGGCTGAGGTCCAGGGCGTAATAGGGCGAGAACACGCTGCCGATGAAGGCGATGATCGTGAGCCCCTGGCGGCCGTCCTCGCTCAGGGCGTCGACATACCACCAGACGTAACCGCCTTGGGCCACCGGCGTGTCGAAGCGCGGCCCGTCTGGGCGAGATCGGCCAGCAGGCTGTCCGCCGCGATCCGCCCCGATTGCGCCGCCATCGGCACCCCCGGCCCCGGATGGACGCTGCCCCCCGCGAGATACAGCCCCGGCAGCGCCGTCCTGGCCCCCGGACGCTTGAACGAGGCCATCCAGCCGTGCGAGGCCCGGCCGTAGAGGGCGCCCCCCGTCGCCGGAAACAGCCGCTCGAACCCCGCCGGATCGGTGGTCACCGTCGCGGGCGTCGCCTCGATCGTCAGCCCGCATTCCGTCAGCTTGCGACGCAGGTTGGTCTCGCATGTGGCGATCTCCGTGGGGGCGAGGGGGCGTTCCCGGCCGAGAGCCGGGGCGTTGACGAGGCAGAGCAGGCGCTCAGGTCGGTCGAGGGCCGAATCGTCGTCGGCGCGGTCCTGCGCGCAGACATAGATTGTGGGATCATCGGGAAGCCGGCCGGCGCGGAGCTCCGCGAACTCGGCGGCGTAATTGCCCGAAAAGAACACGTTGTGCCGCACCAGCGGGAAGCCCGAGGTTCGGGCCTTCGCGCAGAGCGTCACCGCCGAGAGGGAGCGGGCATTCGGCGGCACCGCTTCCACCGCCCGCGCCGCGCGCGTGCCGAACAGGCCCGCGCCGAGCGCCGCCGCATCGGCATTGGCGACCACGAGATCGGCCGCGATCCGCTCGCCATCGGCGAGGTCGACACCGACGATGCCGCGCCCGTTCTCCACCGCGATGGCGGCCACCTGCGCCCCGTACCGGATGCGGGCGCCGTTCTCCTGCGCCAGTTCGGCGATGATGGCGGCGAGGCGGCTGAGGCCGCCCTCCACATGCCAGACGCCCTGGCTCTCCACATGCGCCACCAGCATCAGCGTCGCCGGGGCCTCGAAGGGCGAGGAGCCGCAATAGGTGGCGTAGCGCCCGAACAATTGGCGCAGGCGGGGATCGCGGAAGTACTCGCCCAGCGCCCCCCACAGGGTGGTGAAGGGCTGGATGCGCAGCAAGCCGCCGAGCCCCGACAGGCCGACCCGGCGGCCGAGATCGACCGGGCTCGGCCGCTCGCCCCGGATGAACGGCCCTTCCAGCGTGCCGTAGACCTCCGCCGCGCGGGCGCGGAAGCGGCGGTAGCCGTCCTCCTCGCGGGGGCCGGCGAAGGCCCGGATCGCCGCCGCCGATTCCTCGGGATAGGCGAACAGATCGAGGCGCTGGTCCGCCCCCCAGGCATGACGGGCGAGGATGGAGGCCGGGCTCAGCCTCACGCGATCCGACAGGTCGGCGCCGCATTCCGAAAAGATCTCCTCGAAGACCCAGCGCATGGTGAAGACGGTGGGGCCGGCCTCGACCCGCGCCCCGTCCGCCGCGACGCTGCGCATCTTGCCGCCGGGCGCGGCCGCGCGTTCCAGCACGGTGACGTCGAGCCCCGCATGGGCGAGGCGCAGGGCCGCCACCAGCCCGCCGATTCCCGCTCCGATCACCGCAACCCGCTGCGCCGCCACTGTGTCACCTGTTTCTGCCTTGACGAGTGTCAATAATATCTGACACTTTGCAATGGCAATACGAAAAGACACCAGGGAGTGGCGCCATGGATGCCAACCGTCGGATCGAGCAGGCTCTCGACGCTGCCGTCGCCCATGCGGAGGCGCCCGGCGCGCCGCCGCTCCTGGCGGAAGCCATCCGCTACGCGGTCTTCCCCGGCGGTCACCGCATTCGGCCCCGCCTCTGCCTTTCGGTGGCGAAAGCCTGCGGCGACGACGATCCGGCGGCCTCCGACGCGGCGGCGGCGGCGATCGAACTCCTCCACTGCGCCTCCCTGGTCCATGACGACCTGCCCTGTTTCGACGATGCGCCGATGCGGCGGCAGAAACCCTCGGTCCATGCCGCCTTCGGCGAGCCCCTGGCGGTGCTGACCGGGGACGCGCTCATCGTCTCGGCCTTCGAGACCCTGGCGCGGGGTGCTGCGCGCTCGCCGGCCCGGCTCGCCTCCCTTGTCGGCCTCGTCGCCCGCGCGGCCGGTTCGCCCAATGGCATCGCCGCCGGGCAGGCCTGGGAATCGGAGCGCCATGTGGGGCTCACCGAGTACCAGCAGGCCAAGACCGGCGCGCTGTTCGCGGCGGCCACGGTCACCGGCGCGGCGGCGGCGGGCGCCCAGGCGCTGCCGTGGCGGCTCCTGGGGGAATGCCTCGGCGAGGCCTATCAGGTCGCCGACGACCTGCGCGACGTGGCCTGCCGTCAGGAAGAGGTCGGCAAGCCGGTGGGCCGCGACGCCACGTTGGGCCGGCCCAACGCCGCCGCCCTGCTCGGCATGGCCGGGGCGCTCTCACGGCTCAAACGCCTCGTGCGGGAAGCCGTGGAGGTGATCCCGGCCTGCCCCGGCGCCGATGAACTCCGCGCCGAGATCGAGGCACAGACGCGCCTGTTCCTGCCGGCGAGCCTCGCGCGGGAATTGGCGTGAGCGGGGCAGACCCGTGTCGTTCACTGATAACGCATCGAGTGAAAGGCCAGCCGCGAATCCTCCCCCCTTTGCGGGGGAGGGTGGCCCTCGCGTCAGCGAGGGTCGGGAGAGGGGAGCGCCGTATCCGGAAAGGTCGCCCCCTCTCCCGGTCGCTCCGCGACCACCCTCCCCCGCAAAGGGGGGAGGGCGACAGCGCGCCCTGCCTTTGCGCGAGCGCTGGCTCGCCTTCCGCAACCGCACCATCGCCAATCCGGCCTTCCAGCGCTGGGCCGCCGCCTTCCCCCTCACGCGGGGGATCGCGCGGCGCAACACCCGCGCGCTGTTCGATCTCTGTGCCGGCTTCGTCTATTCGCAGACCCTGTTCGCCTGCATCAGGCTCGACCTGTTCGCCATCCTCGCCCCCGGCCCGCTCGGGCTCGAGGCCCTGGCCGAGCGGACCTGCCTGAGGCCGGAACGGGCCCTGCGCCTGCTGGACGCCGCCGTCTCGCTCGACCTGCTGCGGCGCCTGCCCGATGGGCGCTTCTCCCTCGCCGATCTCGGCGCGGCGCTGATCGGCAACCCCTCCATCGCCGCGATGATCGAGCACCACGCGCTCCTCTATGAGGATCTGCGCGACCCGGTGGCGCTCCTGCGCGGGGAGGGGGGCACGAGCCGCCTCGCCGCCTACTGGCCCTATGCGGGCGCGGCTGGCGATATGGCGATCCCGGCCGAGTCGGTGGCGGACTACTCGGCCCTCATGGCCGCCTCCCAATCCCTCATCGCCGAGGACATCCTCGACGCCTATCCGATGGGGCGGCACCGCCTGCTGATGGATGTGGGCGGGGGCGAGGGGGCCTTCCTCCGCGCGGTCATGCGGGCGACGCCCGGCCTCGCCGTCCGGCTGTTCGACCTGCCGGCGGTGGCCGCCCGCGCCACGGAGCGTTTCGCGGCCGAGGGCCTGTCCCACCGCGCCGAAGCCCAGGGCGGCAGTTTCCGCAACGTTCCCCTGCCGAAGGGCGCCGACGCCATCTCCCTCGTCCGGGTCGTCCACGACCATGACGACGACACCGTCCGCCTGCTCCTGCGCGCCGCCTACGACGCGCTCGGCGATGGCGGCACGCTCCTGATCGCCGAGCCGATGGCCGGGACGGCGGGGGCCGAGCCGGTCACCGACGCCTATTTCGGCTTCTACCTGCTGGCGATGGGAAGCGGCCGCTGCCGCCGCCCCGCCGAGCTGACGGCGCTCCTCCAGGAGGCCGGATTCCGCGAGTGCCGCGAGATCCCGACACGGCGCCCGCTCCTGACCCGCCTGCTAGTGTCCAGACGAATTGACACGCCGCGGCGTAAGTAAGGCTTGACGAATAAAAGTGTCAATCTAGGATGACACATCGAACAAGCGCCGCACCCGTCTCCATCGGGTCGAGGTAAGAGACAGGGGAGGGTCGACCACAATGCACGCGCTCGCCGTCCTCTTCGAACGCCCTGAACAGCTGTCGCTCACCGAACTCGCCCTCGATGCTCCGGGCCCGGCCGACGCGGTGGTCGAGACCCTGTGGAGCGGCATCAGCACCGGCACCGAGCGCCTGCTCTGGACGGGCCGGATGCCGCCCTTTCCGGGCATGGGCTATCCGCTGGTCCCCGGCTACGAATCGGTGGGAGAGGTGGTGGAAGCCGGCCCCGCCTCCGGCCTCGCCGTCGGGCAGCGGGTCTTCGTGCCCGGCGCCCGCTGCTTCGGCCCGGTGCGCGGCCTGTTCGGCGGCGCGGCCTCGCGCCTGGTGAGCGAAGGCGCGCGGCTCGTTCCCATCGATGCGGATTTGCGCGAACACGGCATCCTGATCGCCCTCGCGGCCACCGCCTACCATGCACTCCACGCGCGCCCGGAAGGCCGCTCGCTCATCGTCGGTCACGGGGTACTCGGACGGCTTCTCGCCCGCCTGACACGGATCGCCGGCGGCGAGCCTTTGGTGTGGGAAATGAACGCGGTGCGGGCCACGGGCGCGCAGGGCTACGAGGTCCTGCATCCCGATGCGGACGAGACCCGCGATTACGGCTCCATCACCGATGTCAGCGGCGACGCCGCGATCCTCGACACGCTGATCGGGCGGCTCAGGCCCGGCGGCGAGATCGTGCTCGCCGGTTTCTACGAGGCGCCGCTCTCCTTCGCCTTCCCACCCGCCTTCCTGCGCGAGGCCCGCATCCGCGTCGCCGCCCAGTGGCGGCCGGACGATCTCGCCGCGGTCCTGACCCTGATCGAGGGGGGGCGTCTCTCCCTCGACGGCCTGATCACCCATCGTGAACCGGCGGCGCACGCGCCGTCCGCCTATCGCACGGCGTTCGGCGAGCCCGAATGCCTGAAGATGATCCTCGATTGGAGAGCCGCTTCATGAACATGCAGCTGAACGGAGCCGCACTCCTGCGCGCCGAAGCCGCCATCGAGCCGGATGCGGCCCCCGTCTCCGCCACCAAGGAGACGCAGATCATCGCGATCTACGGCAAGGGCGGCATCGGCAAGTCGTTCACGCTGGCCAATCTCAGCTACATGATGGCCCAGCAGGGCAAGAAGGTCCTGCTCATCGGCTGCGACCCGAAGAGCGACACGACGTCCCTGCTCTTCGGCGGCCGCGCCTGCCCGACCATCATCGAAACCTCCACCAAGAAGAAACTCGCCGGCGAGCAGGTCGCCATCGGCGATGTCTGCTTCAAGCGCGACGGCGTCTACGCCATGGAGCTCGGCGGGCCGGAAGTCGGGCGCGGCTGCGGCGGACGCGGCATCATCCACGGTTTCGAACTGCTGGAGAAGCTCGGCTTCCACGAATGGGGCTTCGACTACGTCCTGCTCGACTTCCTCGGCGACGTGGTCTGCGGCGGCTTCGGCCTGCCGATCGCCCGCGACATGTGCCAGAAGGTCATCGTCGTCGGCTCGAACGATCTTCAATCGTTGTATGTCGCCAACAACGTCTGCTCAGCGGTGGAATACTTCCGCAAGCTCGGCGGCAACGTGGGTGTGGGCGGCCTCGTCATCAACAAGGACGATGGCACCGGCGAGGCCCAGGCCTTCGCCGCCGCCGTTGGCATCCCGGTCCTGGCCTCGATCCCGGCCGATGACGACATCCGCAAGAAGAGCGCGAATTACGAGATCATCGGCCGGCCCGAGAGCCCATGGGGCTCGCTCTTCGCGGATCTGGCCCAGAACGTCCACGACGCGGCGGCCAACCACCCGACGCCGCTCTCCCAGGACGGGCTGCTCGGCCTGTTCAAGGGCGAGGCCGTGGGCCGCGGCGTCACCCTGGTCCCCGCCACCTTCGAGGATATGTGCGGCACGGTTCAGGTCGTGAAGCCGTCCCTCGAAGTCGTCTACGACGAGGTCTGACGCGCATGGCCGTCTCCCTCGACATCTCCGATCTACGCGGCCGTCAAGAGCGCCCCGCCTCGACACTGGCCCCCGCCGCATTGCCCGCAGAGGCGGTGAACCTCGCCGCCACCAAGACCGACGGGCTCGGCTGCCATTCCGGCAAGGACGCGATGCGGGCGGCCGCCGAAGCCGCCGGGATGTCGGAGACGCTGGAGCAGCTCAGACAAGACTACCCCCAGGGGCCGCACGACCAGCCCCAGAGCATGTGCCCGGCCTTTGGCAGCTTGCGCGTCGGCCTGCGCATGCGCCGCACGGCGACGATCCTGTCGGGCTCGGCCTGCTGCGTCTACGGGCTCACCTTCACCTCGCATTTCTACGGGGCCAAGCGCAGCGTGGGCTACGTGCCCTTCAATTCCGAGACCCTGGTCACCGGCAAGCTGTTCGAGGATATCCGCGAGGCGGTGTTCGAGACGGCGAGACCCGCCGATTACGACGCGGTCGTCGTCATCAACCTCTGCGTCCCCACCGCCTCCGGCGTACCGCTCCGGCTTCTGCCGAAGGAGATCGACGGGGTCCGTATCATCGGCATCGACGTGCCGGGCTTCGGCGTGCCGACCCATGCGGAAGCCAAGGACGTGCTGGCCGGGGCCATGCTGAAATTCGCCCGGGCCGAGGCCGAGCAGGGCCCGGTCCAGGCCCCGCGCCTCGGCCGCTCCGAGCGCCCCAGCGTGACGCTGCTCGGCGAGATGTTCCCGGCCGACCCGGTGGTGATCGGCGGCCTGCTCGAGCCCCTCGGCCTCAGCGCCGGCCCCGTGGTGCCGACCCGCGAATGGCGCGAGCTCTACGCGGCGCTCGACTGCGCGGCGGTGGCGGCGATCCACCCGTTCTACACCGCCTCGATCCGCGAATTCGAACTCGCCGGCCGCCCCATCGTCGGCTCCGCCCCCGTCGGCCATGACGGCACCGCCGATTGGCTCGACCGGATCGGCGAGGCCTGCGCCGTGCCGCGCGCCATTGTGGAGGCCGCCAAGAACCGGCTCCTCCCGATGATCCAGGGGGCGCTGGCCGCCGCGCCGATCAAGGGCCGGATCACGCTCTCGGGCTACGAGGGATCTGAACTGCTGGTCGGCCGGCTCCTCGTCGAGAGCGGCGCGGACCTGCGCTACGTCGGCACCGCCTGCCCGCGCACGCCCTATTCGGAGGCCGACCGCGACTGGCTGGAATCACGCGGCGTCATGGTGCGCTTCCGCGCCTCGCTGGAGGACGACCTCTCCGCCATGCGCGAGTTCCGGCCGGACCTCGCCATCGGCACCACGCCGGTGGTGCAGGCCGCCAAGGAGCGGGCGATCCCCGCCCTCTACTTCACCAACCTGATCTCGGCCCGCCCGCTCATGGGCGTCGCCGGCGCCGGGTCGCTCGCCAAGGTCATCAACACGGCGCTCGGCAACCGGCACCGGTTCGACGCCATGCGGGACTTCTTCGACGGGGTCGGCGAGGGCCATGCCGCCGGGATCTGGGAAGACGTGCCGAAAGTCCGCCAGAACGTCGCCTCGGCGACGCGCGGAAAACCCTCCCATAACCCGATCGGGGAGATGGCCTGATGCTCGTCCTCGATCACGACCGGGCCGGCGGCTATTGGGGCGCCGTCTACGTCTTCACCGCCATCAAGGGGTTGCAGGTCGTCATCGACGGTCCCGTCGGCTGCGAGAACCTGCCGGTCACCTCGGTGCTCCACTACACCGACGCGCTGCCGCCGCACGAATTGCCCATCGTGGTCACGGGCCTCGCCGAGGAAGAGCTCGGCCGCCACGGCACCGAGGCCGCGATGAAGCGGGCCCATGCCACCCTCGATCCGGGCATGCCGAGCGTGGTCGTCACCGGCTCCATCGCCGAGATGATCGGCGGCGGCGTGACGCCGGAGGGCACCAACCTCCAGCGCTTCCTGCCCCGCACCATCGACGAGGACCAGTGGCAGACCGCCGACCGGGCGATGTCCTGGCTCTGGCAGGAATACGGGGCGCGGAAATTCGCCAAGAAGGGCATCCCGGCCCGGCCTCCCCGCAAGGAAGGCGAGCGCCCCCGCGTCAACATCATCGGCCCGGCCTACGGCACCTTCAACATGCCCTCGGATCTCGCCGAGATCCGCCGCCTCGTGGAGGGGATCGGGGCCGAGGTGAACCTCGCCTTTCCGCTCGGCTCGCATCTCGCCGACGTGCCGAAACTCGTGAACGCGGATGCCAATATCTGCCTCTACCGCGAGTTCGGCCGCCTGCTCTGCGAAGCCCTCGAGCGGCCCTACCTGCAGGCGCCGATCGGGCTTCACGCCACCACCCGGTTCCTGCGCAAGCTCGGTGAGATCCTCGGCCTCGATCCGGAGCCCTTCATCGAGCGCGAGCGCCACACCACGATCAAGCCGGTCTGGGACCTGTGGCGCTCGGTGACCCAGGACTTCTTCGGCACCGCGAGCTTCGGCATCGTCGCCTCCGACACCTATGCGCGGGGCGTCCGCCGCTTCCTCGAAGACGAGATGGGGCTTCCCTGCACCTTCGCGATCTCGCGCCGGCCCGGCGCCAAGACCGACAATGCGGCGGTGCGGGACGCGATCAAGGCCGACCCGCCCCTCGTCCTGTTCGGCTCGTTCAACGAGCGCATGTACGCGGCCGAATGCGGATCGCGAGCGGTGTTCGTGCCGGCCTCCTTCCCTGGCGCCATCATCCGCCGCCATACCGGCACGCCGTTCATGGGCTTTTCGGGTGCGACCTACCTCATCCAGGAGGTCTGCAACGCCCTGTTCGACATGCTCTTCCACATCCTGCCGCTCGCCCGCGACATGGACCGGGTCGAGGCGACGCCGGCGCGGATCCATCGCGAACTGCCCTGGGACGAGGCCGCCCGCACCCTCCTCGACGACCTCGTCGAGGCCCATCCGGTGCTGGTGCGGATCTCAGTGGCCAAGCGCCTGCGCGACGCCGCCGAACGGGCGACCCGGAATGCCGGGCAGGACCGCGTCGGCCCGGCCGAGGTCGAGCGCGCGCATGCGGACCTCACCCTCGGAGCGGCGGCATGAGCGCCCCCGCCCCACACCCTCTTTCCGGCTGGAGCGGCGCGGCGCCGTTTCCGTCGAGAACCGGCTTCCTCGCGAGGCCGACCGCCGCGGATCGCGGACAGGAGATTTCCGCCATGCAGTCGATGACCATGCCGTCCCGCCAGGCTCTGTCGCGTCCCGCCCCGTCGCGTCCGATGACGCGCCTGCAGCGGCACGAGCTGCAGTTCCGTCTCCTCCTGGTGGCGACCTACCCGTTCTTCCTCGCGGCGGCCGCGCTCCAGCGCCTCGTCCCGGCCCGGGCTCCGGTGGGCCACGGGCTCATCGCCCGGCGCTCGGTCTTCGGCGAGGCCAAGGCCATGGCCGAGTCGGCGATCCCCTTCGTCTTCATGGGCTGACGCTTTCCGGGGCCGGATCGCCCCGGGCCGATGCCCGCCCGATCCGGAACCCGAACGACCTCCCGTCCGACGAGGGGGGAACGACCGTCGCGAGCGCCGCTGCCGGCCCCCGCGACCTCACCCGCCGCGCGTGGAGCACGCCCGGCCAGACGAAAGCGGAGGCTCACATCATGTCCAGTGGAATCGAGAAGGCGAGCAGCCTGTCCGGGCTGACCGAACCCGAAGCCAAGGAGTTCCACGCGATCTTCCTGACGAGCTTCATCATCTTCACGGCCATCGCCGTGGTCGCGCATATCCTCGTCTGGATGTGGCGCCCGTGGCTGCCCGGCCCCAAGGGCTACGCCGCCCTCGACACCGTCACGAGCGCCGCGCACGGCCTCGTCTCGATGATCTCCTGAGGAGGAACGCACCCATGCACAAGGTCTGGCTTCTCTTCGATCCGCGCCGCACGCTGGTGGCGCTCTTCACCTTCCTGTTCATCCTGGCGTTGCTGATCCACTTCATCCTGCTCAGCACCGACCGGTTCAACTGGCTGGAAGGCCCCAAGGCCCCGCGCGCCGCCAATGCGCAGACGCTGGTCCTGCCGACGATGCCCGCCTGACGGGGCGGGCCGGGATCACCCTCCTCCCCCTCCGGGTCTCGGGCTCGCCCGAGACCCGCATGTCAGGTGCCCATATCGGGCAAGCCCGAGATGGGTGCGGGGAGGAGTTGGAGGTGGGGGTGGTCGGGCGACCCTCCTACTGCGGAGGCAAGCGGCGCCCCCCCACTCCTGACCTCTCCCCGCAAGGGGGAGAGGGACGCGCTCTGCCGATAAGAGCGGATGCGCCCATCCATCAAGAATCGTGACCTGTGAAGCCGGGAGGTATTCGCGATGGCGATGCTGAGTTTCGAACGAAAATATCGCGTCCGCGGCGGCACGTTGCTCGGTGGAGACCTGTTCGATTTCTGGGTCGGGCCGTTCTATGTCGGGTTCTTCGGCGTCACGACCTTGTTCTTCTCGGTGCTCGGCACCGCGCTGATCATCTACGGCGCGGCGCTCGGGCCGACCTGGAACATCTGGCAGATCAACATCGCGCCGCCCGACCTGAAATACGGGCTGGCGCTCGCCCCCCTCAAGGAGGGCGGCCTCTGGCAGATCATCACCTTCTGCGCCATCGGGTCGTTCGTCTCCTGGGCCCTGCGCGAGGTCGAGATCTGCCGCAAGCTCGGCATCGGCTACCACGTGCCCTTCGCCTTCTCGGTGGCGATCTTCGCCTATGTCTCGCTGGTGGTGATCCGGCCGTTCCTGATGGGCGCCTGGGGCCACGGCTTCCCCTACGGCATCCTCTCCCATCTCGATTGGGTTTCGAACACCGGCTACCAGTACCTGCACTTCCACTACAATCCGGCGCACATGCTGGCGGTGTCGTTCTTCTTCACGACGACGTTCGCCCTGTCCCTGCACGGCGCCCTGATCCTCTCGGCCACCAATCCGGGCAAGGGCCAGGTGGTGAAGACGCCCGAGCACGAGGACACCTTCTTCCGCGACACGATCGGCTACTCGATCGGCACGCTCGGCATCCACCGGCTCGGCCTGTTCCTCGCCCTCTCGGCGGGCTTCTGGAGCGCCGTCTGCATCATCATCAGCGGCCCGTTCTGGACCCGTGGCTGGCCGGAATGGTGGGGCTGGTGGCTCAATCTCCCGGTCTGGCGCTGACGAGCGCCGCAGAGTTCACGACGCGAAACCGGTGACCAATCCTGCGAAACCTGCTGAGCGGGGCACGACGACCATGGCCTACTATCAAAACATCTTCACCGAGGTCCAAGTCCGCTCCACCATTCCGGAACTCGGCGTTCCCGTCGATGTCGACCGACGCTGGGGCACGCCGTTCCACAGCTACCTGTTCGGCCTGTTCGGCAACGCCCAGGTCGGCCCGATCTATATCGGCTATCTCGGCGCCCTCTCGGGCGTGTGCTTCCTCATCGCCTTCGAGATCGTCGGCCTCAACATGTGGGCCTCGGTGAACTGGGACCCGGTCCAGTTCGTGCGCCAATTGCCCTGGCTCGCCCTGGAGCCGCCGCGACCGCAATACGGGCTCAAGATCCTGCCGCCGCTGCAGGAGGGCGGATGGTGGCTGATCGCCGGCTTCTTCCTCACCGCCTCGATCCTGCTGTGGTGGGTGCGGCTCTATCGCCGCGCCCGGGCGCTCGGCCTCGGTACCCACGTGCCCTGGGCCTTCGCCTCCGCGATCTGGCTGTTCCTCGTCCTCGGCTTCATCCGGCCGATCCTGATGGGGTCGTGGAGCGAGGCGGTGCCTTTCGGCATCTTCCCGCATCTCGACTGGACCGCCGCCTTCTCGCTCCGCTACGGCAACCTCTTCTACAACCCGTTCCACATGCTCTCGATCGTCTTCCTCTACGGGTCGACGCTGCTCTTCGCGATGCATGGCGCCACCATCCTGGCGGTGAGCCGCTTCGGCGGCGAGCGCGAGATCGACCAGATCGTCGATCGCGGCACCGCCACCGAGCGCGCCGCCCTGTTCTGGCGCTGGACCATGGGCTTCAACGCCACGATGGAATCGGTCCACCGCTGGGCCTGGTGGTTCGCGGTGCTGACCACCCTCACCGGCGGCATCGGCATCCTGCTCACCGGCACGGTGGTCGACAATTGGTATCTCTGGGCGGTCAAGCACGGCGTCGCCCCGTCCTATCCGCAAGTCTATGCGCCGGTCGTCGATCCCTTGAGCATGCCGGGGGCGGTCCCATGAAGACGTTTTTCACTGTCCTCGCTGGCTCGATCGCCTTCTTCCTCACCATCGCGATGTTCGGCCTGACCGACTGGGACCGGCCGCCCCTGGCGGTTCAGCAAAGCGGCTTTCGCGGCACGGCGATGGACCAGATCCATACCCGCGCCGGGGCGGCCGAGACGAAGGCGGCCAATGTCGCGCCGGCGCCGGCCGACCCGGCCGAGCCCGGCGAGGAACTCGCCGGCACCACCTACGAGAACGTCCAGGTCCTCAAGAACGTCAGCGTGAACGAGTTCAACCGCCTGATGGTCTCGATGACCGAATGGGTCAGTCCCGAACAGGGCTGCACCTACTGCCACAACACCGAGAACATGGCCGACGACAGCCTCTACCAGAAGAAGGTCGCCCGCCGGATGCTGCAGATGACCCAGCACATCAATGAGAGCTGGAAGGACAACCATGTGGGGGGCACGGGCGTCACCTGCTTCACCTGCCACCGCGGCCAGCCGGTGCCGGCCCATGTCTGGTTCACCGATCCCGGCCCGAACCGCCCCGGCGGCTTCATCGCCCGCAACAACGGGCAGAACCTGGCCAAGGCCTCGGTGGGCCTCGCCTCGCTGCCCTACGACACGCTGACCGAGTACCTCGCCGACAAGACCATCGACAACAACGCCATCCGGGTGAACGCCACCACGGCGCTTCCCACCACAAAGGGCAAGCCGATCCAGGACGCCGAGAAGACCTACGGCCTGATGATCCACATGTCGGAGGGTCTCGGGGTCAACTGCACCTTCTGCCACAACACAAGGGCGATCTCGAACTGGTCGCAGAGCACGCCCCAGCGCACCACCGCCTGGCACGGCATCCGCATGGTGCGGGACATCAACGGCAATTACCTCGAGCCGCTGACCTCGACCTTCCCCACCGCCCGCCTCGGGGAACTCGGCGACGTGCCGAAGGTGAATTGCACCACCTGCCACAACGGCCAGAGCAAGCCCCTCAACGGCGCTCAGGTCATCGGGCCCTATCCCGAACTGGCCAAATCCACCGAGACGGCGAGCGCGGCGGACCCTGCACCGGCAGACCCGGCGCCGACCCCAGCGCCACAATAGGGATCGGTGCGCATTCTCCTCTCCCCGCATGCGGGGAGAGGGCCGCGACGACCCCGTCGTCGGCGCGGCGAGGCGGCAGCCGAGGGTGAGGGGGCGCGTCCGGAGAAGCCATACCCGGAGAGACCCCCTCACCCTCGCCCTGCCGGGCTCACGTCGCCTCCCAACAAGGGGAGGACGACGTCCTCTCCCCGCCCGGCGGGGAGAGGGGAACTGCCTCTTCGAAATAGAGACGTGCCCTATGCCTGCCTGGCCCAAAGGCCGGCGCGCATTCCCTCTCCCCACACGCGGGGAGAGGGGGACCCCGCCTCTTCCGGAGGCGAAGTGTGCCCCATGGTTGCGGGAACCGCCTATAACCCTTCAGGCCACGGCGTGCTGGGTGACTCCGCGCCGTCCCGACCAGCGTTCCAGCACCTCGGGGATGCTGCCGGCACCCTCGGGGCGGCCGATATAATAGCCCTGGCCCTCGTCGCAGCCTTCCTGGCGCAGGCGCTCGAACTGGATCTCGTTCTCGATCCCCTCGCCGGTGGTGCGCATGTGCAGGCTCAATCCGAGGCCGATGACGGCGCGGACGATGAAGGCGGATTCGTCGGCCGCGGTGATGTCCCGGACGAAGGACTGGTCGATCTTGATCTTGTCGAAGGGGAAGCTACGCAAGTAGCTCAGCGACGAGTAGCCCGTGCCGAAATCGTCCATGGCGATCCGGACGCCGAGGCGTCGCAGGGCGTGCAGTGTGGCGAGGGTGGCCGCATTGTCCTTGAGCAGGACCGATTCCGTGATCTCGAGCTCCAGCCGCGCTGCGGGGAGGCGGCTGAGGCTCAGCGCCTCCTTGACGGAATGGATGATGATGCCGTCCCGGAACTGGGCCACGGAGACGTTGACCGCGACCCGGATGCCGTCGGGCCAGCGCATGGCCTCGGTGCAGGCGGTGCGCAGGGCCCAGGCCCCGAGTTGCACGATGAGGCCGATCTCCTCGGCGACCGTGATGAAATCCCCCGGGGGAACGAGGCCCCGCTCCGAATGATGCCAGCGCATCAGCGCTTCGAACCCGCCGACGCGGCGGCCGCGAAAATCGTAGATCGGCTGGTAGAACATCTCGAACGCGCCCTGGGCCACGGCCTCGCGCAGGTCGAGTTCGAGGGCGCGGCGGGCCTGGAGCCGGATGTCCATCTCCACCTCGAAGAAGCGCCAGGTTCCGCGCCCATCGGCCTTGGCGCGGTAGAGGGCGACGTCGGCGTTCTTGAGGAGCTTGTCGCAGCTGGTGCCGTCGCCGGGCGCGAGGCAGATGCCGATGCTGACCCCGACCGCGACCTGCTGGCCGTCGAGTTCGTAGGGGTTGCTCACCACGTCCACGATCCGCCGCGCCAGGATGGTGGCTTCCTCTGGGTAGGTCACACCCGCGAGGATGATGGCGAATTCGTCGCCGCCGAGCCGGGCCACGGTATCGACCTCGCGCAGGCAGGCGCTCAACCGGTTGCCCACCGCCTTGAGGAGTTCGTCCCCGACCGGGTGCCCGAGGGTGTCGTTGACCTCCTTGAACCGGTCGAGGTCGAGGCAGAGCACGGCGAACATGCCGCCGCGCCCGAGATGGGCGAGGGCCTCCTCGATCCGCTCGCCGAACATGGCGCGGTTGGGCAGGCCGGTGAGGACGTCGTGGCGGGCCATGTAGGCGATGCGGGCATCGGCCTGGCGCCGCTCGGTCACGTCCTCGTAAGTGGAGACCATGCCGCCCCCGGCCACGGGCTTGTGCGTGACAGCGAGGACGCGTCCGTTGCCCATCTGGCGGAAGCCCGAACCGGCGGCCGAGATCTGCCGTCCCTCGATCTCGAAGACCGTGCCCTCCTCGGCCGAGGCCAGGTAGAGCGAGGCCACGTCCTCGTAGGGCGTGCCGAGCGGGAGATCGTCCGGCGAGAGGTCGAACAGCTCGCAATAGCGCCGGTTGACGACGGTGAGGTGTCCCTCGGCGTCGAACAGGCACAGGCCCTGGGACATGTTGTCGAGGGCGGTGTCGAGGCGCAGGTTGGTCGATTGGAGATGCGCCTCCTGGACCTTCAGCAGGGTGATGTCGCTGCAGACCGCGATGAAGCCGCCGGTGCGGGTACGGCTGCGGCTGATCCGGAGCCAGCGCCCGTCGAGAAGCTGCGTCTCGCGCGGCGCCGCCCAATCGTCGTCGTCGGAGAGGAGCGTGCGGGCGAGCGCGTTGCCGTCGCGGGCGACCTCGGCGAGCGACGTGTCCCGCGGCAGCGGCTCGTGACCGAATCCGAGGAAATCCTCCGCCTGCCCGTTGATGAGCGCGATCCGCCCGGATTGATCGACCACCACGATGCCTTCGAGGGAGGTCTCGAGGGCGTCGGCGAGATGCGCCTCCGCAGAAATACGCTGCGCGACCTCCTGCTCCATCGCCCGGCGGATGTTGTCGCGCATGACGCCCATGGAGGCGAGGAGGGCGCCGAGTTCGTCCGCGCTGCCGGACGGGATCGTCACGCTGAGGTCGCCGGCCGCGATCCGCGACGCGACCATGGACGCATCCGCCACCGGCCGCATGATGCGCCGCGCCAGCAGGAAGGCGACGAAGGCCGACATGGAGAGGGCGAGCAGCGTGCCGAACAGGTTGATCTGCGTCTCGCGGGCGACGATGGCCCGGGCCTGCTGCCGGTAGATGAAACCGTCGCCGGCGGTGTGGTTGATGAAGAGGTCGAGATGCTCTTCGGCGGCGGCCGCATGCCGGTCGACGACGTCCCAATCGGCCTCCCTGGTCTCGCGGCCGGCGAGGACGGAGCGGGCGGCGTCCCAATCCTTCACCGAGCGCTCCACGGCTTGCGCCGCCTGGGTCGCGCGGCTCGACTGGGCCCGCTCGACCGCCACGGCGAGATCCTCGGCGAACACGCGGCGGAGGGTCTCGAGCCGGCCTTCGAGCTGCGTCTTCACGGCGGCGTCGGCGCTCATCCGACGACGGGATTCCAGGGAGCGCATATTGGCGAAATCGGCGGCGGCGGCCCGCGCGTAATTGATCGACATGAGGGACTGGTCGAAGGTCCGGCTCACGAGTTCGTCGGCCCGGCGGATCCCCGAGGCCGCCGAGAGGCCGAGAATGCCCGTAATGGCGGTCATGATGAGAAACGCGATCAGAATTCGACCGCGGATAGTGCCGGCAAAAGAGACAGCCGTGGCGACCGGCCTCGGCCAGCTCCTCTCGCCAGACTTGGCGGATTTCCCACCGTGAATAGAATTCATTAAGTGTGTCTCATCCGGCCCATCGTAAATTGTTCGCCTGTAATAGTTAAGCTGGGCTTGAAACCTTCATACAGCTTTGCCAATTAACAGCATATTTACTTGCCCTAGTGAAAATGCGAAAGGGCAAAAAATCATACCTACAGGTTGCATGAGACGCATCACTTCATTCAGCGCTGCCTTCGCCTTGGTCGCGACCGGCGTCGCCGCCTTTGCCCTCCATGCCTCGGCGGCCGGACAGGTCTACCGCATCTCGCAGAAGGGGCGGGCGTTCCAGCCGAGTGCGCTGGTCATCAAGAAAGGCGAGACCGTTCAGATCGTCAACGACGACGGCGACCTCCTGCATCACGCCTATATCGACTCCCCGACCTTCCGCTACGATTCCGGCGATCAGGAGCCCGGTGGGAAGGCCGAGATCGTCTTCCCCGTGAGCGGGACCTTCGCCGTCCTGTGCGGCATCCACCCCAAGATGAAACTGGCGGTCCGCGTCGACGGCAACTGACCGCGACGCGTCCCGGATGCCGGCCCGGGCTTACAAAGCCCCGGCCGCCGACAGCGCAGCATGGGCGCCGTAATAGAGCCCGATGAAACTCGCGAGGGCGGCCCCGTATCCGAAGGGCATCGTCGCGAGCTGGCGGACCCGCAGCGGAACCCTGGCGTCGTCGGCGGCGATGGCCACCATCGCCACGATGATCGGGGAATGGCCGATCGCGTCGACCTTGCCGAATTCGAAGATCGCCGAGACGAAGGCCGCCGCCAGCACGATCGCCGCCACGCGGCGCACCAGGGGCGTGCAGAGCAGCCCGAAGGCGAGGGCGAATTCCACCGCGCCGGCGGCCTTCATGAAGAAGGCGCCGTCGAACCCCATCGTCAGTTCCGGGCGGTCGATGAAGAGCGGGTAAGACCATTGCGGATAGGCCCATTTCTCCACCGAGGCCCACATCAGCGTCACCGCCGCCGAGTAGCGGACGATGTCGAGGGGCCGGATCCCGAACAGCTCGCGCCGGAGCCCGGTCAAAGCGAGATAGGCGGCGACGCCGAGGAAGACGGGATAATCCGCGAGGTGGAAGACGCCGTAATTCGCCACCGCGATCCCGAACAGGACGACGATGCCGAGCGCCGACAGCGGCATCGTCTGCCGCCACAGGAACCCCGCCGCGATAGCGAGCTGGAACCAGGGCAGGGCGGTGCTGGTGGTAGTGAGCTCGGGCGTGAGGATGATACCGCCGAGCGACCAGAGCGACACGAAGAAGCCGCCGCAGACCGCCCGGAACATCAGTTCGGTGTTCTCCCGCGCCCAGGCCGTGACGCGGTCGAGGGACCGCATCATCGCCTCGCCGAGGATCGTCCGCTCAAGCAACGCGCCGACGAACAGGGCCAGGAGCGAGACGACCACGAGTTGCTCGAAACTATCGCACAGTACCTCGCCGAGCCCGACGGGCGCGCCAGCGACGTCGAATGCACAGAACCATTTGACATGGGCACTGGCCCCAGTGGCGCTCGTGACGAGGACCAGAAGGGCAGCAGACATTGCACTTGGGCCGGGCAACCGACAACGCGCACTCATGTGGTGAAGCCTTAGCGAAATCTGGAGCGCCGACATTCGGCGGCCTTGAAGTCGTTCTACTTAGATTTTATCGATCGTGGAAGGATTTCGTTAATGATTTTTAAGCATCGTTAACGATCTCCCAGGCCGGCTACCCTACCGTGGCACAGACGATCCGCATCCCCGAGCGGTTGTGAAGTGGGGAGGCCAGCCGTGGGCTGCGCCGGTATCGCAAACACACGTGACCAGGCACGAATCAATGGCCACGTCACCCCCGAGCAACAGCGTAGGCGCTCGTCGAGATTGTCGACGGGATATTTCGGCAAAAGCTGGTCTTCATCAAGGGGCGGCGCCTAAGCCCTCTCTCCGTATCAAGCAGAAAGGCTCTCGCGTGATTACAACACTCAGCCTGTCGACCCTGATCGCAGGCGGCAGCTTCGCTTATGCTTCGACGCGCGTAGCGGCGCGGGCCGCGACCTACGAGACCTGGGGCGGATCCCTGATGATCGTAGGCCTGTCGCTCGCCGGCGTCGGGTTGACACTGTTCCGCTAGAACCTGAGCGGAATGGGACGATAACCTGTCGGCCGAGCCCGCCGCGATTTCCGCGGCGGCCCTCGCGACTGCGAAGCTGGCGTCGAAGTCTTAGTTCGACGCGGCCTTCTGCTTGGGTTCCGTGGCGGTCAGCGTGGCCAGGAAAGCCAGGAGATCGGCCTTCTCGGATTCCAAGAGGTTGAGCGGCCGGATCTTGGGGGAACGGCTCGGGCGTTCGATGCCGCCGCGATCGTAGAGATCGATGACCTCGCGCAGGGTGGCCACCGAACCGTCATGCATGTAGGGGCCGCGCTGTGCGACGTCGCGCAGGGTCGGGGTCTTGAAGGCGTATTGCAGGCCCTTCGATTTCGGGAACAGACGTCCCCGGCCGATATCGTCGTCCCGGCCGACGCCGATATCGTGGAACGATCCGTCGGTGAACGCCCAGCCGGAATGGCATTCGTGGCACCCGGCCTTGCCGTTGAACAACGCGAAGCCCGACTTTGCGGGGGCTTCCACCGCCGAGGCATCGCCGTCGCGCCAACGGTCGAACGGCGCGCTTCCCGACACGATGGTGCGCTGGAACGCGGCCAGCGCCCGCTCGATCCCGCCGCGCGTGACCTGACGATCCTCGAAGGTCGCGGCGAAGGCCGAGACGTAATCCGGATCGGCGCGCAGGCGGGCGATCAGCTCCTCTTCCGAGAGGTTCATCAGATTCGGGCCGGTGATCGGCGTGAAGGCGACGGATTCGAGATCCGGAAACTTGCCGTCCCAGCCGAGCGGCGCGAGCCAACCGACATTGAGCAGGGTCGGCGTGCGCAGCTTCAGCTCGATCCCGGGCTCGCCGATCGCCCGCATCCGCCCGTCGCCCCAATGGCGCGACGGCTCGTGGCAGGTGGCGCAGGAGATGGTGCGGGATTGCGAAAGGACCGGATCGAAGAACAGCGTCCGGCCGAGCTCGACCTGGGCCGGCGTATCGGGACCGCCCTCGGGCACCGGCAGTTCGGACGGGCGTGCAAAGGCGCCGCGCCACGCTGCCGCGTCGTCGCTGTTGCTGTGAGTGGCGAACAGGCTCGCGCCGATCACCGCCGCCACCGAAACCGTCACGGCCACCTTGCTGAAAGCCAAGCCTGCCTTTCGAGTCATCCTGCTCTCCGACTGACCAGTCTAGGCGGTTCCGTTTAAGATTGTGTTGCCAATGCAGAATGAGACCGTGCCCGCGTCCTCACGCCGCGGCGTCGCTCCGGCGGTCGGGCGCGGGTGCGAGGAGAAGGACGACGGCGCCGGCGATCATGCACGTCACGGAGCCGAGGAGCACGCCGATCTTGGTTTCGGTCTCCAGACCGGGATTGTCCGCGAAGGCGAGAAGGCCGATGAACAGGCTCATGGTGAAGCCGACGCCGCAGAGCAGCGACAGGCCGTAGATCTGCCACCAGCCGGCATGGGCCGGGCGCTGGGCGAGGCCGAGTTTCACGGCGGCGAAGACCGCGCCGAACACGCCGATCTGCTTGCCGACGAGGAGACCGAGGGCCACGCCGAGGGTCACCGGATCGGACAGCATCGCCGGCGACATGCCGCTGAACGAGACGCCCGCATTGGCGAAGCCGAAGACGGGAAGGACGAGATAGGCCGACCAGGGATGGATCGCATGTTCCAGCTTGTGGAGCGGCGAAGCCGGGTCATCGGGCCTGGCGGGGCTCAGGCGCAGCGGAATGGTCAGAGCGAGGAGCACGCCCGCGATGGTGGCGTGGATGCCCGATTTCAGCACGAGGAACCACAGGACCGCGCCGAGGACGAGGTAGGGCGAGAGGCGGCTCACGCCCGCGCGGTTCAGACCGAACAGGATCGCGACGACGACGCCCGCACCGGCCAAGCTCGGTAGCGACAGGTTGGCGGTGTAGAAGGCGGCGATGATCAGCACCGCGCCGAGATCGTCGATGATGGCCAGCGCCGTGAGGAACACCTTCAGCGAGACCGGGACACGCGATCCGAGCAGGGCGAGGACGCCGAGCGCGAAGGCGATGTCGGTGGCGGTGGGGATCGCCCAACCCCGCAGGGTCTCGGGCGAGGAGCGGTTGACGAGGACGTAGATCAGCGCCGGCGCGACCATCCCGCCCAGAGCCGCGATTCCGGGCAAGACCCGGTCCGGCCAGGTGCGAAGCCGCCCGTCCAGCACCTCGCGCTTGATCTCCAGCCCGACGAGCAGGAAGAACACGGCCATCAGGCCGTCATTGACCCAATGCAGCACGGAGAGGCCGCCGACATAGGCGCCGAGCAGGGCGAAGTAGCTCGACGCGAGTGGGGAATTGGCGACGATCAGGGCGAGCACGGCGCTCGCCATCAGGATCAATCCGCCGCTGGCCTCGCTCCGGAGGGCGTTGCGCAGGGCGGAGAAGGGTCGGCGGGCAGGCGCGGTTTCCAGCATGGAGTACGCCTGCCAGTGGTCGAGCCCGACGGCAAGCCGTCAGAGCATCGGAACGGGCATGCGTTCCCGTCCCGACCGGCAACTCGCGCGGAACGCAAAGTCGCCGATCAGAGGTCGATCGACATCGACAGCAGGTAGGTGCGCGGCGCCCCCTGGAAGAACGTGCCGAACGACGCCACGCCGGTCCAGTAATTCGTCCCCGTCACGTTCACCACATTGGCGCGGAACGTCGTCCGGCGCCCTTCCAGCAAGGTCGCGTAGCGAAGTCCGAGATCGAGACGGGCCCAATCCGGCAGGGCCTGGGCGTTCGCCGTATCGACGAATTGCCGCCCCGTATAGATGACAGCGCCGTTCAGGGTCAGGCCTGGGACCCAGGGCAGATCCCACTCGGCTCCGAGATTGAGTTGCACATCGGGTACGCCGATCGGCCGATTGCCCACATTGGCGGCCAGCGCGGATCGCGTGCGCACGCCGTCGAGCAAGGTGAGGCCGCCGAGGACACGCAGCTCCGGTGCGATCTCGCCATAGACGTTGAACTCCAGGCCGCTCACGGTCTGTTCGCCGGTTTGGGCATAGCGGCTGTCCGGGCTCAGTTCGCCGATGGGCCGCGTGATCTGGAAGGCGCTGAAGGAGGTGCCGATCCGGCCGAAATCCACCTTCACGCCGGCCTCGACCTGTTGCGCGACGTAGGGCGCCAACACCTCCCCGAAGTTGGTCGCGGTGGCCGGAGCGATGTCGCCACGGCTCAGACCCTCGATATAGTTGCCGTAGAGGGAGATGTTCTCCCAGGGTCGTACGACGAGACCGACGAGGGGACTGGTCGCGCTCTGGTCGTAGGACGAGGCCAGGGTGCCCACGTTCGAGACGTAGTTGCGGGCCTCGATACGCTGCTGACGCACGCCCACCGTGAGGAGAATGCGCTCATCGAGGACGGACATCGTGTCCGCCACCGAAACCCCCGTCAGCGTAGTGTCGGACAGGCGCGGCCGAGACGACGAGATGACCGGAGCGATGTAGGGGGCGAGGACGGGATTGTAGATGTTCGACAGATAGCTGCCGCGCACGGCGGAAAGATCCCGTCCCGTATCCTCCGTGTAGACCGAGGTCTGTACCGCGAAGGCGTGGCGGATGAATCCGGTCTCGAACTTGGTCCGGATGCCCGCGTCGTAGGTGAGCCGGTCGACGCCGAGATTGTAGTATTGCGGGGCCGTCGTGGTGTCGCCGAGGACGTTGGTGATGGTCGGTGCGGACGCGAAGTAACGCTCGACACCCGTTTGCGAACCGCCGATGTCGCCGAAGAGGGTGATCTGGTCGCTCAGGTCGTACTCCATGCGCAGCAGACCGCCGCGATCGTCCACCTTCGAGTACTCCCAGGGTTGGCTCACGTTCATACGACCGTCGGCGGCCCTCGGTACGGGCACGCCGGCCCTGAGAAGGAAAGGACGCAGAGGAGCGGTGAAGCGATCGTTCTGCGCCAGGAGGTAGAGCCACGCACGGAAGCGGTCCCCCTGGTAATCGAGGGCGAGCGACGCGACCCCCGTCGTTTCGGATTGACGATCGATGGGCGTGTCGCCGCCCCGCAGGCTGCCGACGAACCGCGCCCCCCATTCCCGGTTCGCGCCGTAGCGCCGCGCCATGTCCAGTTGGCCGCCGCCGCGTGCGATCGAACCGTAATCGAGGGTGACACGCGTCAGATCCTCGCCCGCACGTTTGGGCACCACGTTGATGACGCCCCCGATTCCCCCGTTCGGAGCGATCCCCGAGAGTGCCGCCGAGGGACCCTTCAGGACTTCGATGCGCTCGGCATAGTCGGTGAGGACACGCAGGCTCGGCGCAACGCCGTAGATCCCGTCGAAGGCGATCTCGCCGCTGGTCCCCTCGTTGATGGGAAAGCCGCGGATGGAGAAAGAGTCGAAGGGCGCGCCCGTCGTCTGCGTGGCCCGGACGGAGGGATCGAGGATGAGTGCCTCGGACACGGTGCTCGCCTGCTGGTCCCGGATGAAGCGATCCGTGTAGCTCGTGACGTTGAACGGCGTTTTCGCCGTGTCGACATTGCCGAGCAAACCGATCCGTCCCCCCCGTGCGACCTGGCCCCCGGCATAGGGGGCGGACAAGCGTGAGGCGGCCGACATCGAATCCGCGGCGCTCGCGCGCTGCGCCTCCACCGAAAGCTCGTCGAGGAGGACACCTCCCGGCGGCGCCGTCGGCGCTTCGAGCTGGACGAAGCGCGGATTGACGAGCGTGATGGTTGACGTGCCGGCCGAGCGATACGTCAATCCGGTGTTCTCCAGCAGCTTGGCCAAGGCCTCGAGGGGCAGGAGATCGCCGGCGACGCCCGCCGTGAAAAGATTTTCGGTCAGTGACGTCTTGTAGGCCAGCTTGAGCTGCACCTGTTTGGATAGGGCCGCGAGTGCCGGCTCGAGCGGGCCGGCCTCGATGGAGACCCTGACGCGGATCGTGGTCTGTTCGGCGGAATGCTCCGCCATCCGTGTCGAGCCCGGGACGAGGTCGAACCGGGGCAGGGTTTGGAAGAGCCGGCGCGCGGTGGAGGGCTGCTGAGCCGCCGCGACCTGGTTCATCGCGATGAGCGAGACGCCGATCCACGCTCCCCGCGCGAGCCAGCGCGCCCCGACATCTCGATCCTGCATCACCATCATCGGCCCCATCCGTCCAAAACCGGGGCGGTGCGCTTCGCGCTTCTTCGTCCCTGCGCAGATAGACCGTCGACCGGCGCATCTCCTGACGTCCGCCCCGAAACTTTTTTCGCGCGTCGGACAAGGGCGGCTAACGCACCAGGATCACGAACGGCGTCAGGCGGGTGACGCGGATCCCCATCGCGGTAACCAGCACGTCGAGCGCCTCGTCGGTATCGCGTGGATCGAGCGTGCCGCTGAAGCGCCGCTCGCCGACGGAGGAATCCATCAGCAAGATCCGGCCGCGCCGATAGCGCTCGAGTTCGGCGATGACCTGCCGGAGACTTTGGCCGGAAAACGAGAGCTTACCGTCTCGCCACGACATCGCCTCTGCGACATTTCCCTGCCGCGCGACGGGGCGGTCGCCCTCGTCCCGGAACGCGACCTCACCCGGATGGAGCAGCGTGTGACCGACCGCCGTCGAGACATCGACACGCCCCTCGGCAACGCCGACGGGATCGGCGGCTCCATCGACCCGCACGTAGAAGCGGGTTCCGACAGCGCGGGCACTGACACCGTTCCCGCGCACGATGAAGGGACGCCGCGGATCGGGCACGACATCGAACACCGCTTCGCCTCGGAGGAGATCGACGGCGCGCTCCTCGGCCGTGAAACGCAGCGCGACCGCCGTGTCGGTGTTGAGGTCGATCCGGCTCCCGTCGACCAGGGTGCGGGTTTCGATCTCGCCCACACCCGTCCACGCATCGGCCCGCAGGCGATCGATCAGACCGAGCTGAGCCCCCGCGATTCCGGCGAAGGCGATCGCCACGACGGCGCTCAGCCCCACGGCCCGCCTGGACTTACGCTCGCGCGGATCGGGCACTTGGCCCATGGTCCGACGCCACGTCTCCATCTCCGCATAGGCTTCGGCATGGGCCGGATCGGCCCTGCGCCAGACCTCGAAGGCCTTTCGATCTGCACTGCTCGCATCGGCCGAGGTAAGCCGTACGACCCAGAAGGCGGCGGCCTCATAGACGGGATCGTCCTCCCCTCCGGGCGATGCATCCGGTGAGATGCCTTCGTTCATGCCGCTCTATCGATGTGCCGAGGGGGGGATAGGCCGACCCGGTCCTTCATAGCGGACGTGCCGGATCGCAAGCTCACGACATACGGGGTCGGAGCATCGCAACACTAGAAGAAGTCGGCGCAGCGACGGCGTGTATGAAGCAGCGCCTTCATGAGGTGCTTCTCGACCATGTTGCGGCTGATGCCGAGCCGCGCTGCGATCTCTCCGTTCGCGAGTCCATCGAAGGCACTGAGCAGAAAGACCTCCCGGCACCGTGGCGGCAGCTCGTCGATGGCGGCCGCGACCAAGCGGAGCTGCTGGCGCGCGACGACCTGCTCCTCCGTGCGGATCGTCTCGTCGACACCGCTGGCGAGGTGTACGTCCGTCACCTGCCGGAACAGATCGGCCTCGAACCGGCGACGCTTTCCCAAGCTGTTGGCGACGTTGCGGGCCACGAAAAACAGGAAGATCGGCGGGTGCTCGATCTCGGTCCTGTTGAGCGCCTTGATGAGGCGGAGATAGGTTTCCTGCATCGCATCGGCGGCGTCGGCGGGATTGTCGAGCAGCCGAAGCAGAAAGCGTTGAAGCTTCAGGCCCTCGCTACGATGCAGCGCATCGACTGAAACCGTTGGCATGATACCAGTACCACCCACTTTGGATCATGGCAGCATCGCTTGATGACCGTGCCTCCGAGCAAAGAAGCGAGCCGCTCATTATGCAAGCCGGGTGGTACTTTGTATGTTTTCTAAATAACTCGTCTTTCAAGTGAGCAAACCTTTGTCTTTTCGGGACAAATGTTTTCCCGAACGACATTTCTAAACTACAGCTCGTTTCCGGATTGGCATCAATTCGTCGTAGTGTTGCAGCGCCACAACAAGACGGATCGAGGTTCGTGGCTGCGGCATGGCCGTTCGGTTGCCCCTCGCATGGCCCGTCAGTCCACCGCTCTCCCCTTCTCCACCTCCGTCTGGCGCGCCTTCTGGTGCAGGAGGTTGAGGATCAGCGCCGTCCAGCCGGTCTGGTGCGAGGCACCGAGGCCGCGGCCGGTATCGCCGTCGAAGAACTCGTGGAACAGCAGGGCCTCTTCGGCGCCGGGCGCGGAGGCGATCGGCGGGCGATCGCCGAAGGCCGGGCGCTTTCCGTCCTCGCCCTTGGCGAAGAGGGAGATCAGGCGGTCGGTGAGGGCGTCCGCGATGGCGTTGAGGGTGACGAAGACACCCGATCCCGTCGGATATTCCACCACGAAATCGTCGCCGTAATAGGAATGGAACCGTCGCAACGCCTCAACGACGAGGTAGTTGATCGGCATCCAGACCGGGCCGCGCCAGTTCGAATTGCCGCCGAACATGTTCGATGTGGAATCCGCCGGGTCGTAGCGAACCGTGAACGCGTCGCCGAACCCGTTGAGGGAATAGGGCCGCTCCAGATGCGCTTTCGACAGGGAGCGCACGCCGTGGGTCGAGAGGAACTCGGCCTCGTCGAGCATGCGCCGCAGCAGCGCCTTCATCCGGTGGCCGCGCAGGAGCGACAGCAGCTTGCGGTCGCCGACGCCGCCCTCGTCCCAGCGCGAGACGAGGCAGGCGAGGTGGGGGCGGTTCTCGAGGAGCCAGTTCAGGCGCCGGGCGAAATCCGGCAGCCGCTGCAGCACCGAGGGTTCGATCACCTCGACGGCGAAGAGCGGCACCAGTCCCACCACGGAGCGGACCCGCAACGGCAGCATCCCGCCGCCGGGAATGTCGACCTCGTCGTAGTAGAACTCGTCCTCCTCGTCCCACAGGCCGAAGCCCTCGCCACCCATATCGGTCATCGCCTCGGCGATGAGGAGGAAATGCTCGAAGAACTTCGAGGCGGTGCTTTCGTAGACGTCGTTGTGGAGCGCGAGTTCGAGGGCGATGCGCATCATGTTGAGCGAATACATCGCCATCCAGGCGGTGCCGTCGGCCTGGTGGATGCGGCCGAAGCCGGGCGGCGGCCGCGACCGGTCGAACACGCCGACATTGTCGAGGCCGAGGAAGCCGCCCTGGAAGACGTTGCGGCCGTCGGCATCCTTGCGGTTCACCCACCAGGTGAAGTTGATCAGGAGCTTGTGGAAGACGCCTTCGAGGAAGGCGAGGTCGCCGCGCCCGCCGCGCCGGTCACGGTCGATCTCGAACACCCGGTAGGTGGCCCAGGCATGGACCGGCGGGTTGGCGTCGCCGAACTCCCATTCATAGGCCGGAAGCTGGCCATTGGGGTGCATGTACCATTCGCGGGTGAGGAGCAGGAGCTGCTTCTTGGCGAAATCCGGGTCGAGCAGCGCCAGCGGCAGGCAGTGGAAGGCGAGGTCCCAGGCCGCGAACCAGGGATATTCCCACTTGTCCGGCATCGAGAGCACGTCGGACCCGGCGAAATGACGCCAATGGATGTTACGCCCGCCATCGCGCTCGTGGGGTGGGGCGGGCTGGAGCGGATCGCCCTTCAGCCAGAGCCGGACATCGAAGCAATAGAACTGTTTCGACCAGATCAGCCCGGCGGCGGCCTGGCGGAAGATCGCGCGGGAATCCGCATCGGCGATCCCGTCCTGCAACGCATCGTAGAACGCATCCGCCTCGGCGACGCGGCGCAGCAGGATGGCGCCCTCGTGGTCGACCGGACGGGGCCGCGATCCCGCCGACAGCCTCAGGGTGACCCGCCGGGTTTCGCCGGGCGCGAGGCGGAAGGCGTAATGCAGGCCGAGCTTGGTCCCCCCATCCCTCCGCACGGCGGATTCGTCGCCCCCGACGATGGCCGCGTGGAGCCCGTCCTTGAACGGGCCGGCGGCATCGGGCTGCCAGCCATGCAGGCGCAGGTTGGTGTCGTTCTCGCAGAACAGCACCTCGGGCTCGCCGTCGAAGGAGAGCCGGTAGCGGCCGAGGCGCGGATGCTCGCAGGCGATGCCGCCATCGGGCTGGACCGCCATGCGCGGGCGCGATTCGGCCGGTCCCTCGCGCCACGACCAGATGTTGCGGAACCAGAGCTGGGGCACGACACGCAGGTCGGCGGCGTCCGGACCGCGGTTGGTCACGGTAATGACGGCGTGGATGTCGTCGATATCTTCCTTGGCGTATTCGACGGTCACGTCGAAGAACCGGTCCCCGTCGAAGATTCCGGTCGCCTCGATCTCGTATTCGGGCTGATCACGGCCACGGCGCAGCCCCTCGCGGACGAGGTCCTCATACGGGAAGGCGGCCTGCGGATAACGGTAGAGGAACTTCAGGTAGGCGTGGCTCGGGGTCGCGTCGAGGTAGTGATAGACCTCCTTGACGTCCTCGCCGTGATTGCCCTCCTCGTTGGTTAGGCCGAAGAGCCGTTCCTTCAGGATGTGGTCCCGGCCGTTCCACAGGGCGAGGGACAGGCACATCTGCGCACGCTCGTCGCAGATCCCCGCCAGCCCGTCCTCGCCCCAGCGATAGGCGCGCGAGCGTGCCTCCTCATGCGGCAGCGAGCGCCAGGCATTGCCGTCGCGGCTGTAATCCTCCCGCACCGTCCCCCATTGGCGCTCGGCGAGATACGGCCCCCATAGGGACCATGCGCGCTCGCCCCGCGCCTGCTCGGCGATGCGGTGGCGTTCGGCCCAGCCGTCGAGCTCGCTCACGCCGATTCCCCTCGTGCCGGACCGGGCCTGCGGGCCTCGCCGAACGGACACGACCGGCGCGCGACCGGCGACGGGCCGCAAGGACGGGGGATCATGCGGCAACACATGGAAAGCGGCTTATGGGCGGTCATCGGTCCCGATGGGCTTTGGCTCAGTGGGAGCCGAGATGCACCATTAGCGCCAAGCGCGGATAAGTCTCCGAGGAACATTCCGTCAGGGGCGGTCTTCGACCCGCCGCCGGAGAACGGGTCACGCAGGCGTCACGGAATGGTGCGCGTGGTCCGCCGCGAAAACCGGCGGCGATGGGCGGAGCACTCTGCTAGCCTGCGCCACCGCCACGACAGCCTGATTCCGGTGCCATGACCAGACCACGCACGAACACGGCCCGCACGCTCGGGCTCATCGCATGCCTCGCCCTGGCGCCCGCTCACGCGCTGGCACAATCGGCGACGAATCTCGAGGCCCTGCGCGGGCTGGCGCCGGTGAGCGCCCTGCCGGCGACGGCGGAGGGCAAGGCTGCGCTGGCGGCGAACCTCACGGTCACCGGCGACATCCAGATGGGGCGGCACCCGCAGCCCCTGCTGCTGCCCTTCGCCGAGCAGCAGCGCCTCGCCCTGCGCGATTGCTTCATCACCGACGGCAACGCCGCGCAGCTCGCCGACGGCCTCGGCACCGCACTGGGAGATGCCTACCAGGCCAAGGCGCGCTACGAGGACTTCAAGACCTTCACCAGTGTTTCGGGCAGCCTCGCCCGCCTGATCGGCTACACCAACAACATCACCAAGTCGGATTCGAATGCGGGGAAGTACTTCTTCGCCAACGCGACGACGAATGGCGAGGCCCCCGTCTCCGAACCCGCCCGCGCCATCCTCACCAAAGTCGGCGGCACGGCGGATGTCTTCGGCAAGGCCTATGGCCGTCCCGCCGGGACGCCGGGTGCCGACGCCTTCGGCAATTCGCGCCCGTTCCAGACCGAGCCGAGCCTTCTCGCCTATCGCGGCGAGGATTATTTCGGCGCCGCCTCCCACAGCATGGACTGGCTGCGCGGGCCGAAACAGAACCTCACGGACAGCCCGTCCTATCCGAGCGGCCACACCACCTACGGCTACACGGAATCGCTGCTCCTCGCCCTGCTGGTGCCCGAGCGCTACCAGCAGATGATCGCGCGCGGGGCCGAGTACGGCAACAACCGCATCGTGGTCGGCGCCCATTACGCCATGGACGTGCTCGGAGGCAGGGCGGTCGCGCTCCACGCCGTCGCCCATCTGCTGGCCAACGACCCCGCCTATGTGGGGCAGACCCGCGCGAACCCGGCCGTCGACAACGAGATGAGCCGCGCCACCGACGGCGCGGTGACGATCTCCGACTATCCCGAGGCCCTGAAGGCGGCGCGCGCGGAACTCCAGGCCTTCCTTCGCGAAGGCTGCGGCGACACGGTGGCCGCCTGCGCCGCCGCCGACCGGAGCCGCTTCAAGGATGCCGCCGCCAACGGGGCCTTCTACGCCTCCACCCAGACCTACGGCCTGCCGGTGGTGCATCGGGACCGGTCGGGCCAGCCGGTGGATGTCGCGCGGGTCGCGCCGGAGGCCGGACACCTCCTCACGGCCGCCTTTCCGGCCGTGACCCTGGACGAGGCCAACGCCATCCTCACCGCCACCCTCGGCCCGGCCGGCGGCTTCCTCGACGACGGCTCGGTCTTCAGCCTGTATTCCCGCCTCGACCTCTATGCGGCAGGCGGCAAGGCCGCGTCCCTCGCCGCGAGCCGGCGCGCCACCGCGCCGTAGCGCAGCGATCCGGAACAGGCGCCGATGACGGCGGGCATGGCACGGCCAATGACGTGTCCCGCGTCCCCACTTGGACAGGCGGATTCTCGACGCCCGGCCGATGATCAAAAAGAGCAGGATCTTCAACGCAAAGATCCATTTGGCGGCCTTCGCGCTTTTTACTTCTCAGCTCAGAGGGGAAGGTTCTGGATCGCCGGAAATTTGCCACCGATATCGTTGCTAAGCTTGTGCAGCTTCGGCGAATTTGTGAGATTGGAACAGCCACGCTTTCGCACGCTTTGCATGGGCGAGAGACGATGCCACATCGCCTCTGATGGTGGGGACGCTTCAATCGATTGACGACCGAACGGATTGAGAACACAACCGCAGAGCTATGAGCGAGTACCGGTTTAGGATCGACGCATTCAGCATCGACACGATCCCTATGGCTCGGCTTGCCGAGTACATGGCCGGACTCGCACGCCTGCTTGGCGAACAGGAACATGTCCACTTCAAGGATCTGGAGCCTGGGAGTGCCATCCTTGTTTCGAGGATTGAAGAGCCAGCGATTCCCAAGGTGGGGGAGCGCTTGCAAAGGGTTCGGGAGGGCCGCGCCCCAAGGGAGGCCCTGGAAGCGTTCAAGACCCTCGACAACCTACTTGCTCGCGATAACGCCATTGGAACTTTGATCCCGCCTGAGGGCGCGGACATCATCGCCTTCCCCGGCCGGACTCGGCCCAAGCCGATGCAGTACGGCCCCTTCCGTGAGCGCGGTTCGCTTGACGGTATTGTCATCCGGCTCGGCGGTCGTGACGAAACAATCCCCGTCCTGCTCCGTGACGGCGAGGCCGAGTACATCTGCCAAGCCTCCATTGCGGTCTCGAAGCGCCTCGCCCAACACTACCTTGGGGCCAAGCTGCGAGTGCATGGGAGCGGAAAATGGGTCCGCGAAGAAGACAAGACGTGGACCTTGCAGCGGTTCGACATTGAGGATTTCGAGGTTCTGGACGATTCGTCTCTGGCCGAGATGGTAGAGCGTCTTCATGCGGTAGAAGGAGGAGCATGGGGGGATCAGTCGCTGACCGATCTACTCGGGTTGCGGCGCGATCAAGGAGACCAGCACTAGATGCTGGTTGCCTTCGATAGCTCCTTCCTCATCATCTTGTTCGACAGCCGATATGGCGAGAAGGGCAATCTGGATCCACGCCTCACCCACCTCCTGGCGACCCTCGACAAGGAGAAGGCGACCATCATCATTCCAGCACCTGCCCTAAGCGAGGTGCTTGTCGGGGCAGGTGACGCAGCACCGAGATACCTCGCAATCATCAATGCCTCTGCGCGCTTCAAGGTAGCTCCCTTTGCGGAGCGGGCAGCCGTAGAAGCCGCAGCGGCTCACCGGGAAGCTATCAAAGCCGGCGACAAGAAGGAGGGATCTCCGTCCTGGGCCAAAGTGAAGTATGACCGTCAAATCGTATCCATCGCCCTCGTTGAGGGAGCGAGCGTCATCTACAGCAACGACCGCGACATCAGGCGGCTCGCTGCAGGTAGCTCGCTTGAGGTGGTCGAGATGGATGAACTTCCTGAACCACCCCCTGCTCGTTCAGAACAATCGCTGGCAAAATACGTAGGCGATCTTTTCGATCCTCCTTCCTCTGATGACGCCGACGGGACGCCAAGTAAGGCTGATGCTGGTTGAGCATCATTCCCTGCCGATCGCCGCCATGCCGCTGGCACGCAGTTCCAAGCGTAAGCGTTTAAGTGTCTCTCACAAAACTTCCGCTGCGCCGTCTCGCTCCGAACGAGACCCGACCGTGACTGGTAGTTTTGTGAGGCACTCCAAATGGCGTCGTCTCGCGGGCGTTCAGGCTTTCTTAGCCATGCCGCGGGAGAATGCCGCGTCGCCAACCCGTCGCGAGGACATCGTTCGTGCTCGACCTCATCCTCTACATCAGCGCTTCGGTCTGTGCCGTCGGATGCCTGGGACTCTGGGCGCTGCGCGAGCCGCCGGTCTCCTATCCGCGGGTGGAGTGGGACGAGGACGCACGCGGCTGAATACCGCCGCCGTCCCCGCGCTCGCGCCACGGGGCAGGGCGATCGAGGGATGCGCGACAGTCTCCCCAACCTGAGTTAGGGAGCCGACCGCGCGTTCGCCCGTTGGGGTCCTCGAAGCCCGAGTGAATGCGGCGGCCGGATGGGAACGGGCAGTATGGAGGACGACATCGATCGGCTGCGGCGGCGCGAGGCCGAACTCGAGGCCGAGATCGCGCGGCTGAAAGCGGAGATCGCGTCCGGCATCCATTCCCCGGACAGCGGCCAGAAGACCTCGGCGGCGGGGCCGGAACTGCTGTTCACGGCAGCGGAGAAGACCCGCATGCCGCAGATCATCACCGACCCGAACCAGCCCGACAATCCCATCGTCTTCGCCAACCGCGCCTTCCAGGACCTGTGCGGCTACTCGGCCGAGGAACTCGTCGGGCACAATTGCCGATTCCTACAGGGGCCGGGAACCGACCCGGCCGATGTGGCGCGCCTGCGCGACGCCATCGCGGCGCGGCGCGACGTGGTGGTCGAGATCATCAACTATCACCGCGACGGAACGCCATTCCGCAACGAGCTCTATGTCAGCCCCGTCTTCGACCGGAACGGGCGCCTGCGCTACTTCTTCGGCAGCCAGCTCGACGTCACCCGCTTTCGCACCGAGGAGGGCAAGCTCGCCGAGAGCGAGTCCCGCTACCGGACGCTGTTCGACGCCATCGATGCCGGATTCTGCATCGTCGAGATGCGGTTCGACGCCACGGGCCGCGCCATCGATTACCGCTTCATCGAGGTCAATCCCGCTTTCGAACATCAGGCCGGCCTCGGCGACGTCGAGGGCCGCTGGGTCAGCGAGGTCATTCCCGGCATCGAACCCCGCTGGCTCGAAACCTATGGCGAGGTCGCACTGAGCGGCAATCCCGTGCGGTTCGAGAGCGGGGCGGTGACGCTGGGCCGCTGGTTCGACGTGCACGCCCTGCGCATCGGGGAGCCGGTCCAGCGGCGCGTCGCCATCCTGTTCAACGACATCACCGACCGGCGCGAGGCCGAGACCGTGCTGAGGACGACGGCGCGCGAGCGGACCACGGAGCGGGACCTCGTCTGGCGCGCGAGCCGCGACCTCCTGGTGATCTGCGGCTTCGATGGAATCTACCGGTCGGTCAATCCGGCCTGGAGCGAGATGCTGGGCTGGCCCGCCGATTCGCTGGTCGGCGCGCGGTTCGACGCCTTCGTGCATCCCGACGACCGCAAGGCGGCCGAGCAGGCCATGGACCGGTTGCGGAGCGGCGCCATCCTCGACAACCTCGACATCCGGCAGCTGGCGGCGGATGGCAGCGAGCGTTGGGTCTCCTGGAACGCGATCCCCCAGGGTGACCATTTCTACGCCGCCGGCCGCGACGTGACCGAGCGCAAGGCCCTGGAGGAGCAGCTCCGCCAATCGCAGAAGCTCGAAGCCGTGGGCCAGCTCACCGGCGGCGTCGCCCACGACTTCAACAACCTGCTGACCGTGATCCGGTCCTCCACCGACCTCCTGCGCCGTCCCGACCTGCCGGAGGAGCGCCGGCGGCGCTATGTCGACGCCATCTCGGATACGGTGACGCGCGCGGCCAAGCTCACCGGCCAGCTCCTGGCCTTCGCCCGTCGGCAATCCCTGACGCCCGAGGTTTTCGACGTCGCCAAGGGCGTGGCCTCCGTGGCCGACATGGTCGGTACCCTCACGGGCGCGCGCATCCAGGTGGTCACTCAGATCGAGACCGGCCGGGACGATGCGGGACAGCCGCTGGCCTGCCTCATCGACGCCGATCCGAGCCAGTTCGACACGGCGCTCGTCAACATGGTCGTCAACGCCCGTGACGCCATGGACGGCGAGGGCCGGCTGACCATCCGGGTCCGCCGCGCCACGACCATTCCGGCCGTGCGGGCGCATCCCCGCATCCGGGGTGATTTCGTCGCCGTCTCCGTCGCCGATACCGGCTCAGGCATCGCCCCGGAGATGCTGGACCGGATCTTCGAGCCGTTCTTCACCACCAAGGGCGTGGGGCAGGGCACCGGCCTCGGCCTGTCTCAGGTCTTCGGTTTCGCCAAGCAATCGGGCGGCGAGGTCGTGGTGGAAAGCCGCCTCGGCCAGGGCACGACCTTCACCCTCTATCTGCCGCGCGCGGCGGGCGAGGCCGTGGCGGCCGAGCCGGTGCGCGAGCCGCCGCCCCTGGCCGAGCGGCACGGCACCCGGGTGCTCGTGGTGGAGGACAACGCGGAGGTCGGTGCCTTCGCGACCCAGGCCCTGCAGGAACTCGGCTACGTCACACATTGGGTGACGGATGCGCAGCGGGCCCTCGACGCCCTGGCGCGCGACTCCGCCGGTTTCGAGGTGGTTTTCTCCGACGTGGTCATGCCGGGCATGAACGGCATCGATCTCGGCCACGCGATCCGCCGCAAATGGCCCGATCTGCCGATCGTGCTCACCTCGGGCTACAGCCACGTCCTCGCCGAGGAGGGCAGCCATGGGTTCGAGCTCCTGCGCAAACCCTATTCGGTGGCCGATCTGTCGCGCATCCTGCGGCTCGCCGTCTCGCGCTGAGGCCAGGGGCGGACGGGCGCGACCGGCCGACGCGGAAACATTCGCTGCAGCGCAACGTTCCTTTCTCATCACAGCCGGCGCGCGGCCGACATGGCGCTCTGCCGGGCCTTTTGCCGTCGCGTAGCCTGCCGGCTTTGCCCGACATCGCGGGCGCCTCGGCTCGGCCTGTCCTTCCACGCCGGCCAAGGCCGCACGCCACGCATAACCGCACGGACATCCGCATGAGCATCGCCTCCGCCCTCGGCCTGACATCCTCGAAAAAGGTCCGCTACGCCTTCGTCGCCCTCGGAGACATCACGCAGGAAGCCATGCTGCCCGGCGTGAAGCACACCGGCAATTCGGAGGTCGTCGCCTTCGTCACCGGCGACCCGGAGAAGGCGCGCGGCG
The DNA here is from genome assembly GCF_017355285.1 of Methylobacterium sp. SD274. Classification (NCBI taxonomy): domain Bacteria; kingdom Pseudomonadati; phylum Pseudomonadota; class Alphaproteobacteria; order Hyphomicrobiales; family Methylobacteriaceae; genus Methylobacterium; species Methylobacterium sp. SD274. Next base: position 48,851 of record NZ_JADIJP010000010.1, read on the forward strand.
TCGGCGCGCAATACGGCGTGACCGAATCCTATGGCTACGAGCAGTTCGACACGCTGCTGGCCTCGGGCACGATCGACGCGATCTATCTTGCCACGCCGAACTGGCGCCACGCTGAGTTCGCGGTGCCGGCGCTGAAGGCCGGCATCCATGTCCTCGTCGAGAAGCCGCTGGAGATCTCGGCGGAGAAGTCGAGAGAGATCATCGCGGCGCAGAAGGCCTCCGGCGCCAAGCTCATGGTGGCCTACCGCCTCCATTTCGAGCCCTGCACCTTGGCGACCATCGACCTGATCCGTTCCGGCCAACTCGGTGACCTCCTGACCTTCTCCTCGACCTTCACCCAGATGGTCTCGCCCGAGAACCACCGGGCGACGAGCGGCATCGAAGCGGGCCCGATCTTCGACATGGGTCCGTATCCGATCAACGCCGCCCGCTACATCTTCGGCGACGAGCCGACGGAGGTGGTCTCGGCCGTGGGCATCCGTCACCCCGAAGCCGGCCTCGGCGATTTCGACGATACCGTCGCGGTGACGCTCCGTTTCCCGCAGAACCGCATCGCGCAGTTCGTGCTGTCCTATTACGGCAATACCCTCGACAGCTATTCGGTCGTCGGCACCAAGGGCAGCGTCGAGGTCAACCCGGCCTACATGTACGGCAAGCCCCTGGAGCACACCGTCACCATCGGTGAGGACAAGAACCACGCCAGCTTCAAGAACACCGATCATTTCGGCGGCGAGCTGAAGTACTTTTCGAATTGCATTCTCGAGGACCGTGAGCCCGAGCCCGATGGCGAGGAAGGCCTCGCCGATCTCCGCGTGATCGAAGGCATCGTCCGCGCCCTGCAGACCGGGACGTCTCAGACCCTCGAACCCTTCACCCGCGCCAAGCGCATCGACCCGAAGAGCCAGGAGCAGACGCTCTCGGCACAGAAATCGCCGGAGCTCGTCAACACGTCGAATCCCGGAAAAGGCAAGGACAAGGTTCCGCTGAACTAGCCCGGCCGTTTCCAGACCGCCCCCGTCCCTCGCTCCACAAGTCCCGTAATGAATGACCGAGCCCAGGCGGGCACCGACCTCACCGTCGATGCACGGTGCAACTCCCGCGAGGCGTCGTCCTCGCGGGACGGCCCCGTTCGCATCGATCCCGAGGGCACGGAATATCCGATCCAGGATTACGCCCCGCTCGGCGATGGCCGCTCCGTCGTCCTCGTCGGCCCGGACGGCGCGGTGGCGTGGTGGTGCGTCCCCGAGATGGACTCGCCGCCCCTGTTCGACCGGCTTCTCGAGCCGGACAACGGCGGCTATTTCCAGGTTCGACCCGATGGCCCGTTCACGATGGAGCGGCGCTACCGCACCGACAGCAACGTGCTGGAGACGGTCTTCACCACCGCGACCGGCACCGCACGCGTGACCGAATCCCTCAACAGCAGCCGCGCCGGCCGCCTGCCCTGGTGCGAACTCGCGCGCCGGCTCGAAGGCGTCTCCGGTACGGTCACGTTCCGGATCCGCGCCGTCTTCGGCACGCGCGGCGACACCCTCTCGCCCTGGCTCCAGCCGACGCCCAATGGCTGCGTCTTCCATGTCGGCCCGGTGCTCGGGGTGATCCGCTTCAGCGACAACGTCCATGTCATCGAGGAGGAGGACCGCACCATCGCCGCCACGGTGACGGTGGGGGAGGGAGAGCGCGCGGTCGTGGCGCTTCTCGCCGGTGAGGACGAGCCGCTCGGCATCCCCACCATCGCGGAGATCGACGGACGCATCGATATCAGCGACGATGCCTGGCGGCTTTGGGCGGAGGGGTTGGGCTATGACGGCCCGCACCGCTCCGAAGTACGGCGCAGCGGCCTCGCCCTGAAGCTGCTGCTCTACTCGCCGAGCGGCGCCATCGCGGCCGCCGCCACCTCGTCCCTGCCCGAACGGATCGGCGGGCCGAAGAATTACGATTACCGCTACGCCTGGATCCGCGATGCCGGCTACACCGTCAACGCCTTCCTGCGCATCGGCGCGATGCCGGAGGCGAAGGCCGCCTTCTCTTGGCTGATCGCGCGCCTGCACGAGCACGGGGCGCAGGTCTTCTACACCCTGCGCGGCGGCAAGGTGCCGGAGGAGACCTCCCTCGACCTCGCCGGTTATCGCGGTTCGCGCCCGGTCCGGGTCGGCAACGCGGCGGCGCGCCAGCACCAGCACGGGATCTACGGCGACATCTTCGAGACCGCGACCCTGTTCGTCGCCGACGGCAACATCCTCGACCAGAAGAGCGCGACGGTTCTGGCGGATCTCGCCGACGAATGCGCCGACCGCTGGCGCCAGAAGGATGCCGGGATCTGGGAGTTGGAAGTCCCGCAGCATTACACGATGTCGAAGATCAGCGCCTGGCAGGCGCTCGCCCGCGCCGTCGAACTGGCGGAGGCCGGCCATATCGCGGCCACCTGCGTGCCGCGCTGGTCGCGCGAGCGTGACCGGATCCAGGCCTGGATCGAGGAGCATTGCTGGTCTGAGGCGCGCCAAGCCTATACGTTCTATCCCGGTACCGACCGACTCGACGCCTCCCTGATCCTGGCGGTCCGTTTCGGCTTCGACGGGCGCGAGCGCCTGTCCTCCACCCTCGACGCGATCCGCGGGGAACTCGGGCGCGGCCCGCTTCTCTATCGTTATTCGGGAGCCGAGAGGGAGGAGGGCGCCTTCATCGCCTGCTCGTTCTGGCTGGTGGAGGCCCTGGCCGAACTCGGCCGGCAGGACGAGGCCGAGGCGATCTTCACCGGCACGCTGCGCGCCGCCGCCAGGGGCGTCGGCGTGATGAGCGAGATGGTCGATCCGGAGACCGGCGACCATCTCGGCAACACACCGCAGGGCCTGAGCCATCTCGCCCTGCTTCACGCGGCCTGCACCTTGCGCGGCGACCGCGAACGAGACCTGAAAGCGGCAAGATGACCGGCACCACCCTCGACACCCGCTCCGGCGCTCTCAGCCTGCCGGATGCGGCGCCCAGCCGGCATCCCGGCCTCGTCCTCACCGCCCTGGCGATGGGCGGCTTTGCCATCGGCACCACCGAATTCGCCACGATGAGCCTGCTTCCGTCCTTCGCGCCCGATCTCGGCATCGACGCGCCGACGGCCGGCCATGTGATCAGCGCCTACGCGCTCGGCGTCGTCGTCGGCGCGCCGGTCATCGCGGTGCTCGCGGCGACGATGGCCCGCAGGACGCTCCTCGTCGGGCTGATGGTGCTGTTCGCGCTGGGTAACGTCCTGTCGGCCCTGGCCCCGAACTATCACGGGATGCTGCTGTTCCGGTTCCTGGCGGGCCTGCCGCACGGCGCCTATTTCGGCGTGGCCGCCCTCGTCGCCGCCTCCCTCGTCCCCCGGGAGCGGCGGAGCCAGGCGGTCTCGCGGGTGATCCTCGGCCTCACCATCGCGACGGTGGCGGGCGTGCCCCTGGCCAACGTCGTCGGCCAGCTCGTCGGCTGGCGCTGGAGCTTCGGGCTCGTCGCCGTCCTGGCGCTGCTGACGGCGGTTTCGCTGCGGATCCTGGCGCCCCTCGGACGACCGGCTTCGGGCGCAAGTGCGCTACGCGAGCTCGGGGCCCTGCGGAGCGGGCAGGTCTGGCTCACCCTCGCCATCGGCGCGATCGGGTTCGGCGGCCTGTTCTCGGTCTATACCTATCTCGCCTCGACATTGATCGAGGTCACCCGCGCGGGGCCCGCGGCGATCCCGCTGGTCCTCGCCGTGTTCGGCGTAGGCCTCACAATCGGCAACCTCGTCTGCGCCTGGGCCGCCGACCGCGCCCTGATGCCGGCGGCCGGGCTGACCCTGGTCTGGACGGCCGTGGCTCTGGCCCTCTACCCGTTCTCGGTGGGCAGCGTCTGGACCCTGGCGCCGGTGGTGTTCCTCATCGGCTGCGGCGGCGGCCTCGCCACCATCCTGCAGACGCGACTGATGGATGTGGCCGAAGATGCGCAGACCTTGGCTGCCGCGCTCAATCACTCGGCCTTCAACTTCGCCAACGCCCTGGGTCCCTGGCTCGCCGGCCTCGCCCTCACCGCCGGGTTCGGCCTGCCCTCCACCGGCTGGGTCGGCGTGGCCCTGGCGCTGGGCGGGTTGGCGCTGTGGGCCATCTCCGCGACGTCGATGCGCCGGACGGCTCGACCGCCGGCAACTTAGCCCGAGGAACGGCGACACAGGAGGTCGAGCCGTTCACCGGACGGGTCTGCTCAAGCGGTCAGCGGCTGGATATCGAGCTGCATGCCCCGCCCCCTGAGGACGCGGACGAGCCGGTCTTCGAGATCGTCGTCGAGCCCGTCCACCTGCATGTGGAGGTGGCTTCCCTTCGCCGTGCCCGTGACCCAGAGACGATACACCAGGCCCTCCTCGCGCAACTGCGTCAGAAGCCGCTCCGATCCGATCCGGTTGGCTTCGTCGTTCATCGCAATGAGGCTCGTGTCCATTCAGATCTCCCGTTACCGACTAGGACAACGTTTCACGGCGATGTTTCGTCCTGATGTCCGGGGACCCTTTCCCGAACGAGGATAATGGTTGGGCAAATCGGCCCCTTCAATGGAGCCTAGCAATGGGCGGGCCGGGGCCGGGAGGCTCAGCCGCAGCATCTCACGTTCTGTACGAGACGAGGTTCGGGCCGGGCCAAGCGTGACTTGTCCGAGTTCAGGCTCTGCAGGCTTGAGCGGACCGGCCGGACACCCACTCGACGGGCCGACGATTGCCGATGCGGCCCTATGGGTCGGGCGGATTCAGCATGAATCGTTCTTCATCATAATCGTTGACTGTCGTTTATCGCTCCTGGTCCAATAAACTCTTCCGACGGCTCCGACGCGGCGCCTGGAGACATGAGATGAAGTTCGGATCCGTTATCCTGCTGGGCCTCTTCGCGGCGTCCCCGGCCGCCCAGGCCTGGGCGCAGAGCCCGCGCGACGTGCCGATCACCGACGATCTTCGCCGCGAGGAGCGCATCGAGCGCCGCCTCGACCGGACCATGCCGCCGCCGGTGGACCCCAACGTGTCGCCGGACAATCCGGACGGCGTCGTCGGCTTCGACGGTCCCCCCGGCATGTTCGAGAACGGCGTCGAGAACGGCAGCCCGATCCCCTCCGGTTCCCCCGTGGACGACGACGACGATTAGGCGCCGAACCGGCATCCCCTTCGACGGAGAGCGCTCTAGTTAGGGCCCGTGCCCGTCTCGTCCCACATGCAAAGCCGGCCCTCCCGCCCTCGGCCCGAGCTTTCCCGTTTGACGAGTGCTTCCCGTTTGACGAGCCTTCCCGTTTGACGAGCCTTCCCGTTTGATCAGCGTCCGCGCCCTGTCCTACAACATCCGTCATTGCCGCGGCATGGACGGGCGCGTGTCGCCGGACCGGGTGGCCGAGGTCATCGCCGCCAGCGGGGCCGATCTCGTCGCGCTCCAAGAGGTCGATGTCGGGCGCGCCCGGACCGGCGGCCTCGATCAGGCCGAAACCATCGCCCGGCGTCTCGGCATGGATCACCATTTCCATCCGGCCCTGCACCTGGCCGAGGAGCGCTACGGCGACGCCATCCTGACCCGCCTTCCGTCCCGGCTGGTCCGGTCGGGCATCCTGCCCGGCCTCGCGAACCGGCCCGGCCTGGAGCCGCGCGGCGCCCTGTGGGTGGAGGTGACGGCGAATGGCCGGATTCTGCAGGTCTTCAACACCCATCTGGGCCTGTCGGCGAAGGAGCGGATGGCCCAGGCGAAGGCGCTGCTCGGCCCCGACTGGACCGGATCGCCCGACTGCGTCTCCCCCTTCGTCCTGATGGGTGATTTCAACGCCATCCCGCAATCCGCCGCCTACCGGCGGCTTGCCGCGCATCTCGTCGATGCGAGGCGGATCGCCGGGCAGAAATCCGGCTCCGCCACCTTTCCGAGCCGCTGGCCGCTGCTGCGGATCGACCATGTCTTCGTCGGGCCGGAAGTGCGGGTGCGACGCATGGAGGTCGTGCGCACGCCGCTCGCCCGCCGCGCCTCGGACCACCTGCCTCTCCTGGTGGAGTTGGAGATCGGTCCGGCCGCGGACTGACCCGGAGCCTCGAATGCGGGGAGAGGGTGGGGCGGTCCGGCTTCGGTTGCCCGAAGTCTGCAAGACGATCTCGACCGCGGGAGCGACACGAAGCGCCATCGATGGAGCGCCGCACGCCCATCTTGCCAAGCCGAGGATGGGAAACGCGACGCTATCGCCGCGGATCGGAGGATGTCGATGACGTGAGGGAGCAAACCGCGGCCAAACGGCTTGTCCCCCCGGCGATGCGACAGGCATCGACCCTGTTCGAGGTTCAATCGGGAATTGCATGGCCGAGGATGTGACGTCGTCAGGCTACGAGTGGACGCTGGCCAGCTTCACCGACACCATCCATCGCGGCGGCGTCGCCCTGTGGGCCTGGTCGCCGACGCGCAGGTTGGCCCAGCTCGACGGGCTCTGCCGCGAGTTCTGGGGGACGTCCGAATCCGTCGTCCCCATCGACGATCTCTTCGCGCGCGTGAACGCGGAGGACCGCCGCGCCATGATGCTCGACTGGGCGGCGAGCGAGGCCGATTCCCATCCCTACAGTTTCGACTTTCGCATCGGCGACGGCCCTGACGCACGCTGGGTCTCCGCCCGCGGGGTGGGGGGAGAGTCCGGCAAGGTCGGCGAGTGGGTCCAGGCCATCTTTCTCGACGTGACCCGGCAGAAGCGCGCCGAAGAAGCCGAGCACCTCCTCACGGCGGAACTCGCGCACCGTGTCTCGAACATGTTCTCCGTCGCCCGGGCGCTGACCGCCATCGTCGCCCGGGGCGCCACCTCGACTCCTCACTTCGCCGAGGACCTGTCGCAACGCTTCGGCGTGCTGCACGAGGCGACGGCCCTGGCGACGCGGGCACAGGCCGGGGACCACGGCAATGTCAGGCTTCGGACGCTGGCCGAGCGGATCCTGTCCCCCTACCTCGACGGCGGCAACATCGAGATCGACGTCGAGGACGCCGCCGTGGCGCCTCCCGGCAAGGTCAACGATTACGCCATGATCCTGCACGAGCTCGCCACCAACTCGGCCAAGTATGGCGCCCTCTCGGGAGGCGGCACGCTGACAGTGACGGGTCGCGTGTCGGACGGAACGCTCACGCTCAATTGGGAGGAGACGTCGGCCTCCTCGGGGACGGTCACGTCCGATGGGGGCGGGTTCGGTTCCCGACTGCTGAGACAGACCATCGAGCGCAGCCTGGGCGGCCGTTTCACGCGTCGGATCGACGAGACCGGGCTCGGCTTCGAGATGAATGTCCCGGCCGCCTGAACGACCGTCCCTCCCTCTTCACACCGCTCGCCAGTCACAACACGCGTCAGGAAACTCGACATGGCCCACGTCCTCGTCATCGGCGCCAGCCAGGGCATCGGCCTGGAAACCGTGAAGGCGGCCCTGGCGGCCGGCCATCGCGTGCGCGCCTTCGCCCGATCCGCCGCGACCATGTCGCTGTCGGGCCAGGGGCTGGAACGCTTCCCCGGCGACGCCTTGAACGCCGCCGACGTCACATCCGCCCTGGAAGGCATCGACGTCGTGGTGCAGGCCCTGGGCGTGCCTGCGAAGAACCTGCTCGGGCCGGTGACCCTGTTCTCGTCCGCCACCAACGTGCTGGTGCCGGCCATGGAGAAAGCCGGCGTGCGGCGCATCCTCGCCGTGACGGGCTTCGGCACCGGCGACAGCCGTGACGCCATCGGCCTGCTGCAACGCATCCCCTTCCGCCTCGTCTTCGGGCGGGCCTATGACGACAAGGACGCCCAGGAGATGCGGATCCGCCGCTCTGGCCTGGACTGGACCTTCGTCCGGCCGGGCGTCCTGACACCCGGCTCGGCCACGGGACGCTACAAGATCCTGACGGAGCCCGCATCCTGGCGGAACGGCCTGATTTCCCGCGCCGACGTGGCCCACTTCATCGCCGGTGAGATCGACGGGCACTCCTACGCGCGCAAGGCCGTCGTCCTCGTGGGCTAGAGCGCTCTTCGCCGAAGGGGATGCCGGTTCGGCAAAGAGCGTGGCGCAACAAGGGTCGGGTGGTTGAAGAAATTCGACCGATCGTACCCGCCCCGAGCGTCTGAAATGGATCGGGGAGCAGTGTCTGCTTCTGGCGGGGAGTGGGCCGAAGCAGACACAGCCGTCGCGCCCGCTTACGACCTGTTACAGAAGGTCGGAAGGTCTGCGGCTAGGTCCGGTGGAGACCCGACAATCGGCTCCGTGACTGACTGGGTCTTCTGCCCGTTCCCACATTAATGTCCGCTAAAAACGAGAGTTTGGATTGGCAGCATCAATGCCTGGATACGTAGGATCATGGCGTGGACGACGGCGGTGGCATCGACCGCATGGAGGACCAAGCTTCTGGTGGTGCTGAGCTTGCCCGAGTTAATCAGGTCGTGGTTGCTGGTATATGCATTGGCGATACAGCTACTGCCCGGTTTCACGCCTTCGAGCCCACCCGCGTAGAGCGGCTCGAGAAACACCGTGATCGTTCCGGGGCGAACGACCTGCTGCGCATCGATGAGCTGCTCGCCGCCACGAAATTGTCCGGCGGCAATGAAGTCCTGCACGCTCGTCACCACCATGGGGATCACGGTCCAGGGTTTGGAGACGCAGGTGATCTCGGCCAGCATCCCCACCTTCATGACCTGAGCTTCGATCTGCCCGAACCCCGCCGTAATGGCTTTCCGTCCGGCACCTTCGGGGATCAGCACGCCTGCCGGTCGCATGATCGGATTGACGATGTCGCCGACCCGCAGGGTGAACTGCTCCACTCGTCCATCAACGCCGGCCCGGATGGTGGTCTTCGCGATCTCTACGGTGGCTTGGGCAAGAGCAGCTTCTGCACTGGCTTTCTGGGCGGGGAGAAGACTGCTGACCTGCGCTTCGGCCGTCTGCTTGGCCGCCGTCGCAGCCGCGACCGCGCCGCGCCGGCCGTTCACGACATTCTGAAGCCGCTCGATCTCGCGAAACGCGACGATCCCAGCGCCCCGCCGATTCAGCTCCTGCTTCGTCTCCAGTTCGTCGATGGCCTGCTGTAGGCCGCTCCTCGCCTCCTGAGCCTTGCCTTCGGACGCCGCAACCTCTGATCGCGCCGCCACCATCGCCGCCTCGACCTCGGCGATCTTACGCCGAGCCGCCTCGGCCGCCGCCTCCTGGGTCGCGCTGTCCAGGCGGAAGATGGGTTCGCCCTTCTTGACCTCGCCGCTGATGCTGTTGACGTAGATCTCGGCGACACGTCCGCTGGTCTCCGAGACAATGGGAACGGTCCGGTAGTACAGGGTCGCGGTCTTCGTAGATGGGTGATAATAGAAGATCACCGTGATGAGACCCACGGAAAGCATCAGACACGAGACGATGCCCCACCTCAGCTCGAACCACACCGAGTAGAGCGTGATCTCCTTGCCGAACCGCTTGCCCTGGCCGAAGCGTCGGAAAAGATAGTCCGGCAGGATTGTCAGCACCGAGCACAGTAAGATCTCGAGCATGGATCAGGTCCTCGTCGTGCTGACCGGGACGATCCTCGGGATGGGCCGTAAGACGGGCGAGACATCTTCCCGGGGGACGCTGGCCGGCCCGCTGTCCTCCGACACCCCGGCAGCTCCCGTTCCTGGAGGGAGGCCCGCGATCCGTTCGAGCGCCCCCGCCATGCGACCGAGCGTCCCTCCGAAGTTTGGGATGTCGATCAGGGCAAGCAGGAGGCCCATCACCCAAAACAGATGGATATGCGTGAAGAGGGCGAGCAGCCCCAGCACGGCGACGATCTCGAACTGCAGCTTGTGGCTCTTGTGGGCCATCCGTTCGGGCAAGGTGTGCAGGCGCAGGAACAGAAGCCCCGCTGCCATCACCACGAGGACGAGGACCACGGCCATGACCGACATGAACACGTCAGTCCCGTCTGCCGCCGGCATGAATATTGGCAAATGATGCGGTGCAGCCGGGTGGATCGCGTCGGACATGTTGGCCCCCAATAGAAATGGTGACGCAATCGAATCACGGCCTCGCATAGTTCAACGGCGCACCAAACGCCTGAACCGCTCTCTGGAGGGGTCAGGATACACAAACATATTACGTTTGTATCGTCTATAATTGATTTTTGCCGCTGGATACTGATGTTCTGCAGGCAGCGGATTTTCGTTCCTCAGCTGCCGATAAGCATCCACCTGCTGCACGGCTGCACTCGAGACGCCATTCAGCCGGGACAAGGAGCGATGACCGTTCGCTCATGAGGACAGCTGAAAACCACCCTCCACGGCAAGGTTGGATCGACAGCGGAACGTCCGCTTCGGGACGAAGGACCAAAGTCTGGTTGCCGCCACGAGCCGACGTTGCCGGCCGGCCAGCAGATGACTGCTCGTAAGGAGTACCCATGGCGAACCAAGCGGCCGGGTTGAGTCGGAAACTCCCCCGACGGCGGGTACCGAACGTCGGATCTTCATCACCTCAGCTGAGCCGGACCCATTGTGGTCGGGCGCAGCTCTAGGATCGGGGCTTGCCCCGGAGCGTGATGCGCGTCAGCTCGGAGGATGTCCCGAGCCTCAAGGCGAAGCCGGGCCACAGCCCCGTGCCGTTGTTGACGTAGAGCGTCATGGCGCCGACCGCGTATGCGCCGGAGACGAAGCCGGCATTGGCGCGGGCGACCAGCCGGTCGAGGCCCCAGATCATCCCGCCATGCGTGTGCCCGGAGAGTTGCAGGGCCACACCTTTCGCGGCCGACCGCGCCGCCCCCCTCGGCTGATGGTCGAGCAGGACGATGGGGGCATTGGGCGGCGCACCGGCCAAAGCGGCGTCGAGGTCGTGCACCGGTCGTCCCGAATGCGAGGCCGACAGGTCGGTCACGCCCGCGAGAACCAAGGCATCGTCACCGCGCTTAAAGACCGTATGCCGGTTCTCGAGCACGCCCATGCCCAGTTCGGCATAGCGGTGCATCCACCCCGCATAGTCGAAGAAGTATTCATGGTTGCCGGGGATCACCCAGACCCCGTCCGGGGCCTGGAGACCACGCAGCGGTTCGACGTCGGCGCGGCGCGATGCGAGGGCCCCGTCGATCAGGTCGCCGGTCACCACCACGAGATCGACGCCGAGCGCGTTGGATCGCGTCACCACCTCCCGCGCCCATGCCGCCGGGAACAGGCGGCTGAGATGCAGGTCCGTCAGCTGGAGCAGGGTGAAGCCGTCGAAGCCGGCCGGAAGGTTCTCGATCTCGACGGTGACGTCCTTGAGCGGCGGCACCCGCACCGCCTGCTGCACCGCCACCGCCGACAGGAGCATGGCCAGCGCCGCCTCGGCATAGCGCCAGCCGGCCGGGATCGCCCAGCCGCCACCGGGCACGAGCCTGGAGGCCAACGCCACGACGTCGAGCGCCAGCTGCATCGCCGCCAGGAGGAAGATCGCCCCGAAGGCCCAGTTGAACAGCAGGATCAGCACCCGCGGAAACTCGGGCGCGAAGACCGAGCCGGACGAGAGGCGGCTCCACAGATGGTATTGCGACGCGACGAGCAGGAGGACGGCAATGCCGGCCTTCACGGCGAACGGCCATGGAAGCGGCCATAGGACCCTGGTGACGACGTACAGGCAGGGCAGACCGAAGATCAGGTGAAACATGCTCTCGTATCGGCGACGGTGGACGATCGGCACGGAGCCGATGCTGCGCCCGAACGGAACGAGGCCATATCACCGACCGCGCGACGAGGGACGCATCGATCCGCCTCGCAGGCACCATCAGGTGCCGCCGAGCACACCGACTATGCGGGAAGCGTTCCGTCCGTCGGATCGCAATCCCTATGACGCCTCGGCGGCCTGCGCCGCCCCGGCGCGTACCGGCTGCTGACCCGCGACCGCTTTGGCTCCCTCGCGGCGCCGGGCGAGGGCCCAGTGACGGCGCCAGGGTCGCCAGGCATCGGCGAGACCGACGGGATCTCCGAGATGGAAGGCCTCGACGAAGCGCACAATGGGCCCGCGCCGGGAGGCCACGAGGGAGCACAGCCGGCGGGCCGGGACGAGGGCGGGATCGTCGATCGCCGCGAGCAGGCCCTTCTCCCGCACCGCCTCCTCGAAAGCGTCGCGCGGGCAGCCGGCATGATGGGCGATCAGGCCGTTCCTCACCCGCGCGATGGCGATGCGCCGCACATCGCCCGCGTCGCCATCGAGCACTTCGAGGGCGAGATCGCATTCGGTGTCGTAGCCCATGGACCGGTTGTTCAGGTTGGTCGACCCGACCCGGAGCATCCGGTCGTCGAAGATCGCGACCTTGGAATGGACGAGGATCGGACGGCCCTGAAGCGTATGCGGCGCGAGGATGCGCAGGCGGCCATACCGGTCCGCCGCGCGAAGCCGGGCGATGAGGCCGCGCCTCGCCCCGTCCATGGTGATCCGGTCGAAGCCGTTCGGGCTGCGTTCGGCGAGCACCACGACGATGTCGGGACCTTCCGGCTCGGCGAGGCGCGCGGCCAGGGCCTCGGCGATGAGCGGAGAGGTGAAATACTGGTTCTCGAGATAGATGTGACGGGACGCGCGGCGGATCGCCAGCAGATAGAGCGCCTCGTTCTCGCGGATCGCATCCCCCGATTCCCGTGCCGGTATCGTGCGGGCGAGCCCTACCGTCACGTCCTCGAAGAGCGGCGTCACCGAATCGGGCCAAGGATCGGGCAAGGAAGGATCGGACAGGGTAGAATGGGGGAGGGAAGGACCGCGTGCGTCCGTGCCGACCGGTCCGGACACGGCTGAGGCCGGGCGCCCGCTCGTCGCCTCCTGCCAGCGTTGACGCGCCAGATCGGACAACGCCGACGCGGCCGCACCGTCGACGAGCATCATGACGTCGTGGCGCGGCGGGTAATCCTCGCCGGTCGGCAGACGCCGGAGCGGGTCACGGTCCCGATGGGCGGGCGTGTCCCAGCGGTTCACCTCGAAATCGCTGCCGCCGCTGAAGGCGATGCGGTCGTCCACCACTAGCACCTTCTGGTGCTGGCAGGCCCCGAAGGGGAGGCGGGAATCGACGACGTACTCGATCCCCGGCCCGAGCAGGGCGCGGATGTCGTCGGGCTTGAGATCGGTGCCGGCGGAGATCGGCCATGGCATGTCCCAGATCAGGAGACGGATCTCGACCTCGGGCCGCGTCGCCTTCAGGCGCCGCAGCAGGTCGGCCATGGTCTCGCGGTCCGCCTCCCCCTGGGGCGTCAGCCGCACGCGCGGATCGAAGCTCCAGCCGATCAGCATCACGGAGGATCGGGCCTTGAGGATCGCCTCGCGCGACGCGGCGAAATAGGCGGCGCCGTCGTGCAGGATCGCCACGCGGGCCGCCCGCTCCTGGCGCCAGCAGGTCGCGCCGGGAACCAGCCAGGATGTCAGGGAGGCCGGCATGGCGGGCACGGCATGGCCGTGATCCGATGCCGCCGGCTGGGACGGGCCGCTCATATCAACTGTCTCGCTTCACTGGTTCGACGCCACTGCTCTCATGCCGTTGCCCTCATGCCGGTGACCTCATGCCGCCGTCGCCGCCTGCCTGGCCTGCATCTTGTGCCGCACACGGCGCCGGGTGAGGGCGACGGCCGCCACCGTGGCGGCGAAGCCGAGACCGAGAAAGAGCCAATGCTCGGTCGTATCGCTGCCGGCCGCGCGCCCGATGATTCCGAGATAAACGCAGACGACGGTGCCCGGCAGCATCCCGAGGATGGTCGAGACGAGATAGGCGCCCATGCCGACCTCGGTGAGACCGAGCGCGTAGTTCTGGGCATTGAAGGGGACGAAGGGGCTCAGCCGCATCAGGGTGAGAAGGCGCCACCCGCCATCCCCCACCGCCTCCATGGTGGCCACCATGGTCGGGCGGCGCGCGATGAGGCGGCGCAGCCGCTCGCGGAACAGGTAGCGGCTGGCGATGAAGGCGAGGACGGAGCCCGCCGTGGCCGAGACCAATGCGATGGGCATGGCCCACCATCCGAAGGCGACGGCCCCGGCGATGGTCAGCGGCGTACAGGGAATCACCAGCAGGGTCGCGAGAAAGAAGAGCCCACCGAAGGCAAGGGGGCCGAGCAGGCCGAGGCCCGCGGTCCATTCGGCGAAGCCACGCAGCCATTCGTCCATCGGCAGCAGCAGCCAGGCGCCCGCCAGTGCGAGGATCGCGAGGACAGTCACGCTCCAATATCGGATCTCCCCGCCCGTCACGCCTTCCCCTCACTCCTTACCCTGGCCCACCTCGCCCTGGTCCACCTCGCCCCGGTCATGGGTCGACCCATCCCCGCATCTTGCACTGCAGCACGAAACCGTGGCCAGATGCCGGAGCGGGTTCGGCGTCCTGGCCGGGGGCCTGTCCCGCCTTTTGCATGTGCGACAAAGGCATATGCGACAACGGCGCTGAAGCGCCCTGGTTCGCGGAGGATCGTTAGCATCGCATGACGCGGCGCAGAACCGCTCGGCCCCTGCCCTGTGTGAATGTTCCCGGGCGGGGAACATGCCATGGGCTCTGCGGCATGATGCGAGACCGTCGCGACGCGAGGCCGGCGGCCGATGCCGGGACGGGGTTCGGATGGAGCGGGATTTGGACGAAGCAGAATCTGGACGAGGCGAAGTTCCCATGAAGCAGACATCGACGGAACGCAGCGCCAGCCCGACATTCGATCAGATTCGCCGGCGCGCCTACGAACTCTGGGAGCGTAATCACCAGCCGATGGGATTCGAAATCGAATTCTGGCTGATGGCCGAGAAAGAGCTGAGGGCGGAGCGGGAACGCGCGGCGAAGGCGGAAGCAACCGGGACCGACGAGACCTCCCCGCCCATGCAATCGTGACCGGGCGTCGAGTCATCTCGCTCGTCGGTATCGTTGTTCCGCCACCTCACCGACAAACCGACCGAATAAGTGCATGCATCTTCTAGCCGACTACACGAGAAAGACCGGTTAAATTGCAGATGTAGGAACAAAAACCTTATCTATGTGGAAACAAAAGTCTCATCGCGTCGGTATTTAGCTTTAGAAAATATTCAGACCTTCGGTGGATCTTGGGGGTGGATATTTTCCACACATCCCCCCTCTGTCGCGGAACGCCGTCATGCTGAGCCGTCTTTCCCTGCGCGCGCGCCTCATCGGCGCCTTCGCTGTCACGACGCTGTTTCTGCTCGGGATGGGGGCGGTCGCGCTGACCGCAACACGGACGATCAACGCACAACTGGTGGCGGTCCAGTCGGATGCCCTGCCGAGCGTCGGCAAGGCCGGTGAGATCTCCGGCTGGGTCGCGCGCTACGCGATCAGCATCTACCGCCATCTGGCCGCGATCGACCCCGATTCGAAAAAGCGCTACGATTCCGAGATCGTCGAGCGGCAGGGCAGGGTCACGCGCGTGCTGGCCGATTACGCTCCCCTCGCGACCTCCGCGCGCGAGCGAGCGATCTACGACCGCCTCAACGCGACCTGGCTCGACTACCTCAAGGAGAACAAGCCGATCCTCGACCTCTCGCGCAGCGGGATGAACGAGGATGCGCTCGAGCGGATGCAGGGTAGATCGACCGAGCTTCAGCGCCTGAGCACCTCGCTGGCCGACCAGCTCGTGACCGTCAACAACGAGGCCGCGGAAGCATCCCGGATCGAAGGACGGGAAGCCTTCGCCCGCACAGAGACCATCGTCCTCGGCGCCGGCATCGGCGGCCTCGTGCTCTCGGCCCTGCTCGCGTTCTGGATCGTCCGCGGTGTCACCGGAGGCATCGCCTCGGTGGTCCAGCCCATGCGGGCGCTGGCCTCGGGCGACCTGTCTGTGGCGATCCCGCGCCAGGGTGAGGGGACCGAGATCGGCACGATCGCGGACGCGGTCCAGGTATTCAAGACACGCCTCATTGAGATGAGGGCGATGGAAGAGGAGACCGTGCTGGCACGGGCGGGCGCCGAAGCCCAGCGCCACGCCGCCATGCATCGGATGGCGGGGGATTTCGAACAGGCCGTGGGCGGCATCATCGGCACCGTGGCGGCAGCGGCGAACCAGCTCCAGGGCACGGCGCAATCGATGACGACGACGGCCACGCAGACCGCCTCGCAATCCCTGGCGGTCGCGGCAGCGGCCGAGCAAGCGGCCTACAACGTCAACACGGTGGCGGCCGCGACGGAGCAGCTCGGCTCCTCGGTGCAGGAAATCGGCCGTCAGGTCGATGGATCGGCCCGGCTCGCCACCCTCGCGGTGAACGAGGCGGCCCGGACCGCCTCCCTCGTCCAGGAGCTCAGCCTGGCGGCGGGTAAGATCGGTGACGTCGTCTCGATCATCTCGGAGATCGCCGGACAGACCAACCTCCTGGCGCTGAATGCCACCATCGAGGCGGCGCGGGCCGGTGAATCGGGCCGGGGCTTCGCGGTGGTCGCCGCCGAGGTGAAGCAGCTCGCCAGCCAGACGACGCGGGCCACCCAGGAGATCGGCGACCAGATCGGCCGGATCCAGACCTCCACGGGAGAGGCGGTCGCGGCGATCGGAACCATCGCCGCGCGGATCGGCGAGATCAGTACCGTCGCCACCTCCATCGCCGCTGCCGTCGAGGAACAGGGCGCCGCGACACAGGAGATCGTCCGCAACGTCGCTCAGGCGGCCGTCGGGACGGGTGAGGTCACCACCAACATCTCCAGCGTGGCGAACGCGGCCGAGGAGACCGGCGCCGCCGCGAGCCAGGTCCTGGCCTCGGCCTCCGACCTGTCGCAGCAATCCGAGCATCTCAGTCTCCAGGTCGCCCGCTTCCTCGCCACCGTGCGAGCCGCCTGACCGACCACGCGGGACGCTCTCCGCGCCGATGCGGGACGTGCGTGATCTGTGGCTTTCGTGCCTTGAGGCGAGGCGAAACGGCCCCCGGCCTGCCTATGGAGGAGGCATCCGGCGCACTCGCCCGACCTTGCCCGTAATGTGAGTTTTGTTGGCATCGATCTTGTTACGTCACTCCCGCGCGGCCGGCGGCGATCGTCCGTGCAGCCGGCACGAAGCGGAGTGATGTTGATGACCAAGGGCACGATGAACCGTCGCCAGATGAACCGTCGCGATGCGCTCAAGCTCGGTTTGGCGGGGGCGGGCGGCGCGGTGGCGATGCCGTTCTTTGCCCGGAACGGCTTGGCGGCGGAGCCGATCAAGCTCGGCAGCCTCCTCGACGGGACCGGGGCGCTCGGCCTCGAAGGCAAGCGGATGATCGAGACCACCGAATACACGGTGGAGCTCCTCAACAAGGCCGGCGGCCTGCTGGGCCGTCCGATCAAGCTGATCGCCTACGACACCCAGTCCAACATGCAACTCTATACGCAATACGCCCAGACCCTCGCCCTGAAGGACAAGGTCGACGTCATCCAGGGCGGCATCACCTCGGCGTCGCGCGAGGCGATCCGGCCGATCTTCGGCCGTTCCAAGACCCTCTACTTCTACAACACCCAGTACGAGGGCGGTGTCTGCGACCGCAACGTCTTCTGCACCGACTCGACCCCGGCCCAGACCGTCAACCACATCGTCGATTACGCCCTCAAGAACTGGGGCAAGAAGGCCTACATCGTCGCCGCGGACTACAATTACGGCCACATCACCGCGAGCTGGATGACGAAGTTCATGAAGGATGGCGGCGGCTCCGTGGCCGGCACCGACTTCTTCCCCCTCGACGTCACGAACTTCTCCTCCGCCATCAGCCGCATCCAGCAGGCGCAGCCGGAGATCGTCCTCTCCGCCCTCGTCGGCGCCAACCATTCGGGCTTCTACCGGCAGTGGGACGCCGCCGGCATGAAGGGCAAGATCCCCATGGGCGCCAGCGTGTTCGGCCTCGGCGACGAGCTGACCACCATGGACACCTCCACCACCAACGGCATCCTCACCTGCTACGGCTGGTACAACGACCTCGACACGCCCGCGAGCAAGGCTTTCGTCGCCGGCATGCAGGGGAAGTTCGGCGCCGACGTCACCGATCTCAGCGAGCTCGACACCGCCACCTACGAAGGCATCATGTTCTGGGCGGAAGGGGTGAAGAAGGCCGGCTCGATCGAGCGCGACGCCGTCGTGGCGGCGCTGGAGAGCGGCATCACCATCGACTCGCCCACGGGCAAGGTGACGATGGATCCCGGCACCCACCACACCATCCGCAACACCTACCTCGCCCGGCCCAAGGACCGGAAGTGGGAGCAGCTGGCGGCCTTCCCGGATTCGTTCCCGGCCGATACCGGCGGCGCCTGCGACCTCGTCAAGAATCCGCGCATGAACAAGCAGTTCACGCCCGACCTGAAGGGCTGAGGCGCCTCTTCATGGATCTCGCGGGGCTCCTGACCTTCAACGTCGCCACCGGCATCGCCACCCTGGTCCTGATCACCCTCGGTCTCGGGGTGATCTACGGCATGATGCGCATCATCAACCTCGCCCACGGCGAGTTCATGATGCTCGGCGCCTATACCGCCGTGATGGCGAACGGCGCCGGGGTGAACATCTGGATCGCCATGCTGATCCTGCCGCCCCTGGTGGTGGGGGCGGTGGGGCTGATCCTCGAACGCACCGTCATCCGCTTCCTCTACGGGCGGATGATGGACACGATGCTGGCGACCTGGGGCATCAGCCTCGGGTTGATCGGCCTGATCACCACGCTCTACGGCAACGTCGTGCGGGGCGTCTCGACGCCGGTCGGGAGCTTCGAGATCGGCCGCTACGGCGCCAGCCTCTACAGCCTCGTCATCATCGCCACCGCGCTCGCCGTGCTGACGGGCATGTTCCTCCTCCTGCGCATGACGAAGTTCGGGCTGATCCTGCGGGCCACCATGCAGAACCCACGCATGGCCGCTGCCATGGGCGTTTCGCCCGACCGCATCTACATGGCGACCTTCGGCCTCGGCGCGGCCCTCGCGGGGCTGGCCGGCGGCATCCTCGCGCCGATCTCCGGCGTCTCCCCCTCCATGGGGGCGGCCTACATTTCCCGCGCCTTCATCACCGTGCTGGGCGGCGGCCCTGCCATCGTCACGGGCACGGGCCTCGCCTCCTCGGTGTTCGGGTTCATCAACGAACTGGTCTCGTTCAGGACCACGCCCGTCATCGGCGACGTCGCCCTCCTCGTCGCCGCGATCCTGCTGATCCGCGTGCTGCCGCAGGGCATCACCGGCCGCTACCTGAGGCGCAGCCTATGAATCCCGTCGACCGTCGCTCCGCAGGGGGCTTCCTCGCGACCCTCTGCGTCATGCTCGGCCTCCTGTTCGGGGCGCCGCACATCCTCGACACGTTCGGCCTCGTCCAGGCCACGGGCTTTGCAGCACTCGCCATGTTCGCCCTGAGCCAGGGCTTCATCTGGGGCTATGGCGGGGTGATGTCGTTCGGGCAGGCCGCCTTCCTCGGGCTCGGCGGCTACGCCTACGCCGTCTCCATGATCAACATGGGCGACAGCACGCTGCCGATCCTCATCGCCATCCTGGTGCCGACCCTGTTCGCGGGGCTGCTCGGCTACTTCATGTTCTACGGCCGGATCTCGGACGCCTATATCGGCGTCATCACCCTCACCGTCTCGGTGATCCTGTTCCAGCTCGTGAACACCACCTCCGGCAGCCAGTACCGGATCGGCGAGGCGGAACTCGGCGGGTTCAACGGCATCCCGGCGATCCCCGCCCTCAACAAGCTCGGCGACGCGGGCAACCCGCTCGACAATGACGGCATCTGGTACGCCGCCATGGGCGCGCTGATCCTGGTCTACGCATTGTTGCGCTGGGTGCTGGCCAGCCGCTTCGGCCGCGTCGTGGTAGCGATCCGCGAGAACGAGACCCGGGCGCAGCTCATCGGCTACGATCCGCGCCTGTACAAGCTCCTCGCCTTCATGATCTCGGGCGCGGTCGCCGGGCTCGCGGGCTGCCTCTACGCCAATTGGGGCGGCTTCATCAGCCCCACCGTGTTCGGCCTGTCGATGTCGGCGCAGGTGATCATCTTCGTGCTGGTGGGCGGCCTCGGCACCCTCGTCGGCCCGATGCTCGGCGCGGTGCTGATCCAGTGGCTCATCATCGAGGCCGGCTCGCAGAACGTGGTCGATTCCAATCTCGGCCTCGGCATCGTCCTCGTGGCGTTCGTCCTGCTGATCCCGCAGGGCCTGCTGCCGGTGGTGAGGAACCTGCTGATGCGGATCCCCGAACTCCTCGCCAAGGTCTTCAAGACCAAAATCGTCGAGGCGAAGGCGGGCAAACCCGCCGATCCCGCCCGCGAGGCGCTGGCAGGGGAGGTCCGGCCATGAGCATCACCACGACAGCGACGGCGCCGGCTTCCTCATTCCGCCCGCCGCTTCGTCCCCTCGTCGAGGCCAAGGGCGTCACCATGCGCTTCGGCGGCGTGACGGCGGTGGGCGATGTCGACTTCACCCTCGGCGAGGTGGAACTGCGCTGCCTCATCGGCCCCAACGGCGCGGGCAAGAGCACCTTCTTCAAGATGCTCACCGGCCAGTTGACGCCGAGCGAGGGCCGCATCCGGTTCCGCGACACGGACATCACCGGGGCCGAGCCACACCGGATCGCCAGGCTCGGGGTCGGCATCAAGACCCAGGTGCCCAACGTCTTCAACGGCCTGTCGGTGCGCGAGAACGTGTTCGTGGCGGCCGGGCGGCGCAAGTCGATCGCCCGGACGCGTTCCATCGTCGACGAGACGCTGACGCGGCTCCAGCTCACGGCCATCGCCGAACGCAATGTCGGCCAGCTCGCCCACGGCCAGCGCCAATGGGTCGAGATCGCCACCGTGCTCGCCCAGGAACCGGAGCTGATCCTCCTCGACGAGCCCGCCGCCGGCATGACCCATGACGAGGTCCACCGTACCGCCGAGCTCATCCGCGAGATCAACCGCACCCACGCCCTCATCGTGGTGGAGCACGACATGCCCTTCATCCGGATGATCGCCAGGACCGTCACCGTCTTCAACCAGGGCCGCATCCTGATGGAGGACAGCGTGGAGCGGGTGCTGGCCGACCAGCGCGTCCGCGACGTCTATCTCGGCAAGCAGGCCGCATGAGCCGCACGATGAACGCGCAAGAACCGCTCCCGCTCTCCTCCGGCCCGGACGCCGCGGCGGCACGGCCCGCGCTCCTCGCCGTCGAGGGCCTGCATTCCGGCTATGGCCGCATCCCGATCCTCGGCGGCGTCTCGCTCGCCGTGGGGGAGGGCGAGTTCGTCGGCATCCTCGGCCATAACGGCATGGGCAAGACGACCCTGCTGCGCACCCTGATGGGCTACCTGCCCGTCACCGCCGGCCGCATCCGCCTCGGGGGCGAGGACATCGCCCGGCGCTCGCCCACGGCGCGGGCGCGGCTCGGCATGGGGTTCGTGCCTCAGGGCCGGGAAATCTTCGCCACCTTGAGCGTGCGCGAGAACCTGCGCATGGGCTGCCTTCTCTCCGACAGGGACGAGGACGAGACCATCGCGGATAGCCTCACCGTCTTCCCCCGGCTGAAGGTCTATCTCGACCGGCCCGGCGGGGCGCTGTCGGGGGGCGAGCAGCAATTGCTGGCGCTGGCCCGCTGCCTCTGCGGCAATCCCCGTATCCTCCTCCTCGACGAGCCGACGGAGGGGATCCAGCCCTCGATCATCGAGGAGATCATCGAGACGCTGCAGGCGATCGGCCGGGCGCGCGGCCTGACGATCCTCCTCGTCGAGCAGAACCTCACCTTCATCGCCGGCCTCTCCGAGCGGGTGCTGATCCTGCAGAAGGGCGTCGTCACCCGTGAGATCCCGCCCGAGATCGCCCGTGACCGGGCGATGATCGAGGAATTCGTCGGCATGGAATGAGGCCGCTCGCCTCACCCCGTACAGCCTTTCCATTCCAACCAAGGAGACATCCAGCGATGGCTGCCGAACCGACGCAAATCCCCGACCTCGACATCGTCGAGATGACCCTGGCCGACGTGGCCGACGCCTTCGCCAGCGGCGTCACCTCGGAGGCGCTGACGCTGGCCTTCCTCGACCGGATCGCCGCCTACAACCCGCATTACAACGCCATCATCGTCATGAACCCGCAGGCGCTGGACGACGCCCGCGCCATCGATGCGCGCCGCGCCGCGGGCGAGGCGCTGGGACCGCTGGCGGGCGTGCCGGTGGTGATCAAGGACCCGATGGACATGGCCGGGCTGCCGACCACGGCGGGCTGGCGCTTCCTCAGCGCGCAAGCCGGCGGCGTCGACCTGATCCCCGAGACCGACTCGCCCGTCGTGGCGCGGATGCGGGCGGCCGGCTGCGTCATGCTCGGCAAGACCAACGTCCCCGTCCTCAGCGCCACCGGTAGCCACGCCAACGACAGCTGGGCCGGACCGACCCTGAATTCGGCGGCGCCCGATTGCCTGCCGGGCGGCAGCAGCGCCGGCACGGCCACGGCGGTGGGCGCCAGCCTAGCGGTGCTCGGCCTCGCCGAGGAGACCGGCGGCTCGATCCAGAACCCGGCCTCGGCGCAGGGGCTGGTCGGCATCAAGCCGACCTTCGCCCTCGTCCCCAATGCCGGCGTGGTGCCGCTGGCCGGCAGCACCCGCGACGTGGTCGGCCCCATCGCCCGCTGCGTGCGCGACGCCGCCCTGACCCTCGACGTGCTGGCCGGCTACACCGCCGCCGACCCCAAGACCGTGGCGGGCATCGGCAAGCGGCCCAAGGGCGGCTACACCTCGAAGCTCGACAGGAACGGGCTGCAAGGCAAGCGCCTCGGCCTATTCGGGCCGGGCTGGCGCGACCTGCCGCTCTCGGCCGAGGCGACGGATCTCTACGCGCGGGCGCAGGGCGAGATCACCGCCTGCGGCGCGACCCTGGTCGCCGATCCGTTCGCCGGCACGGGCTTCGCCGCCCTCGCCGAGCCCACCGAAGGCCTGAACTATTTCGATGCCCGCGGCATGGAATCCGTGCCCTACGACCTGCATCTCTACCTGCAGCGCCTCGGGTCGAGCGCGGCGCTGCGAAGCGTCGCTTCCTTCGCCGAGGCGACGGCGGACGAGGATGCGTTCGGCCCCAAGGGCGTGCTGCGCTACCTGCACCAATATCCGGTCTTCGAGGCGATCCTGGCCGACCCGACGCGGCCGCCAGACCTGTCGGACTTCCTCGCTCTCAGAGAGGCTTATCTCGGCATCTTCAACCAAGTGATGGACGACCACGGGCTCGACGGGCTCGTCTTCCCGCAGATGCGCGATGAACTGCCGCCCCTGCATGGCGGCCTCGCCATCAACGAGACCACGGTCTGCGAGATCAACATCGCCGGCCTGCCCGGCGTCACGCTGCCGGCCGGGGCCTATGCCAGCGGCTCGCCGTTCAACCTGATCTTCGTGGGCCGGATGTGGAGCGAGGCCGACCTCCTCGGCTTCGCCTATGCCTACGAGGCGGCCACCGGCTACCGCAAGGCGCCGAGCCTGGTGAGGCCGAGCTGAGGACGGCGCGCGCCTGACCCGAGGCCCTCCTCCCCCTTGTGGGCTACGATAGTCGCACCTCTCGCGGGCAACACGAGTCCCCTCTCCTGGAAGGCAGGGCCATCGCATATGGTACCACGCCGTCATTCCGGGTCGCCAGAGGCGAGCCCGGACCCGGAGGGCCGCGCCAGAGGCGTGCAATCCAGAGCCGCCGACGGTGCAAAGTCCTGCACCACCTGTGTTTCTGGATCCCGGGCTCCGCTGCGCGGCCCCGGGATAACGGGGTGCTGCGTTTCAATTTCTCGACGAGTAAATCGGCATATGCGATCGCCCTGCCTGGAAGGAGAGGGAGCCCGTGACGCCTCATGACGAACCCTCTTGAACAGAGGCAACGGCTCTCGACCAGATTTCTGAATCGAGAAGCCCACAAGAGAGATTGGACCTCCCTCAGCCGAGGGTGACACTATCCGCCGTGGCGATCGTCCCGCCCTCGACGACCTCGAGATAGATCCCGAGGTCCACATGCCCGAAATGCTTCATGATGGCTTTCGGCAGGTTCGCATCGCGCTCGGCGGTCTTCGGGTTGACGTTGACGGCGCCGCAGCGCGGCGTGCGGGCGAGGCCGCGCAGGCGCACCGGGCCGATGCTCAGTTCGCGCCCCACCCAGTCGAGCTCCTGCCACGGCTCCAGCCCGTCGAGATGGATGTTGGCGCGGAAGCGCAGGGGATCGAGCTCCCGCCCCGTCGCCTCCGAGAGCGCTCGCACCGAGGCGAGGTTCACCACCGAGATCGCCCGCATCATCACCGGTGAGAGCACGCTGGCATCGGTGAACTTGTGGTTCTCACTCCGCACGAGGCGGGGTCGCCCGCGCGTCTCCTCGCCGAGGTAATCGGCGAAGAAATCCTCCGTCCCGGCGCGTCCGGTCTCGGTGGACAGGTCGGCGGCGAACACCTCCTCACCGCCGCGCCGGATCGTCAGGCGGTGGCTTTCGGGGTCGAGCCGCGTGGCGAGGGAAGCCAGCGCCGTGTTGTTGCGCAGCATCAGGAAGAAGCCCTTGTCCAGGGGCTCCGGCTTCTCCGGGTCGAACCGGGTGGTCCCCAGCGCCAGGGCGTATTCCCGGTCATGGGCGAGGCCGTCTTGCGGGGTGACGCTCAGACTTGTCAGGGCCTCGGCCGACAGACCCTTGATCGGATAGCGGTAGAGGGCGTCGACGGTGGGCATGGCGGGTTCCTCGAAGATGTGCACCCTCGATGCCGGGGGCGGGGGCGATGCGCCATACGCTGTTTTGCGCAGGGGATTCGGGTCCGGCATCGACGATGCGCCGGAAACGAAAAAGCCGGCTCCGCGCGAACGGAGCCGGCTCTCTGACGATGGCGAAGCCGCAGGCCCCCGAGAGCCTAGCCCGGCGCGAGGCCGAGCAGGGTGCCGAGGGGAACGACGAGGGTGAAGCCGCCGTAGAAGCCGTCCTTGGCGCGGCGGGCGGTGTAGGGGTTCCAGTACGAGTTCGGATTGACGACGTACTGCACCACCGGCTCGAGGATGACGCCCTTACCCAGGTCGAAATGGGCGTTGACCTCGAACACGAACTTGTCGCGCGAATAAGGTTCGCCGGTGCCGCCGGAGATGAAGTTCGCATCCGACAGGAAGGCGGCATAGTTCTCGTTCAGCCGCTGCCAATTGGCCTTGATGCCGTAGGTGTCGTTCGGCCGGCTCTGGTCGGGAGCCTGCAGGAGCAGCCCGGCGAAGGAGTTGAAGCGGATCGGGATCGTCGGGTCGAAGGCGTAGCCGGTGCCGGTATAGGCCGAGATCGCGGTGGGATGCGGGTTGCTCGCATCGGCCCCGCCATCGGCCCGCCACAGGGTCTGCGTGCCCGTGAGGACGACGCCCGACGTGCCGGATTTCTGCAGCGACGGCGTGCCGGGGTTCAGGCCCTTCGAGGTGCCGGCGATGGTCTTGAAGTTATCGTCGTGGTCGGCTGTGTTGTAGAAGCCGGTGAGCGAGACGCGGCCGGGATAGGCCTCCATCGTATAGTCGGTCTTTCGGCCGATCTCGGTCATCACGACGGCGCCGGCCAGGCGCTCGTAGCCGAAATCGTAGCCCGAGAGGCCGTTGGTGCCGGGATTCACGCTGAAGGCGCCGGCCTGGATGTAGGTGGTCGGCGAGATCTTGTAGGCGATGTTGGCGCCCCAGACGGCGAAGAGCGGCGAGGTGAAGCCGGCATTGAAGTAGAACATGTCCTGAAAACAGGAATTGATCGAGTTGCACGGCGGCAGGCCGTAATAACGGTCGGGATGCGTGCGGCCGACCTCGACCACGAGGCGGTCGTCGAGGAGCTTCTGTTGGTAGGTCAGCAGCGAGAGGCGGGTGCTGTTGGGCGTGTAGGGCGGCTGGTAGCCCACCGTGGTGTCGCCGATGTCACCGGCCATGTTCAGGTTGCGCACGAGGCCGAAGAACGTCTGGGTGAAGTTGATCGAGCCTCCGGCGATGCCGGCGAGCTTCTGCATGTCGGCCGTCATGCTGAGCACGAAATAGGCCGAGTTCGATTGCTCGCCGGTTCGCAGGCCGGCGCTCGGATTGGCCTGATAGAAATCGTAGATGTTGACGTCGAAGGTGAGCCCGCGCGCCGCCATATCGGTAGCCCAGGGCGCGAGCGGCCCGACGCGCACCGGATCGGCGGGTTTCTCCGCCACTTCGCGGGTGGTGCGCGGCTGCGTCTGGACGTTGAACTCTCCCACCGGGGACGCCGTCTGCGCCTCGGCGGAAAGCATGCCCGCCGCGAGGAACGCGCCGCCGAGGAGCACCGGAAGCCCGGGTCGGCGAGCCGGAGGCGCGAAGGGCGCGCGTCCGAGTGTCTCTGTCGCGTCTGTCGGCATCGTCGAGCGTCCCCATTCTGCTGTTCCCCGCACCGCTCGATCACGTGCTCGTCGAAGGAGCCCAAGAGCGGGGAATTGTGAGATTGGGAGAGTTCAGCAAGGCCAATGCCACAGCGGAGAGCGAAACCGATAAAAGTTCCACTCCCCGTCCAAATTCTTCGAAATACACCGTGGGATTGAACCACAGCAGTCGAAAGACTGATATTCAACCAGGAGAGGCCGTCCTGACAGGTCCTTCAAGGCGAACTCCCCAGCATCTCGATGGACGAGGAGGGCACGGAAACGGGCAGTCGTGATCCTGTAGACGGCAAAAGGCAGAAAATTCAGGCAATCCCCCATAAATCCCACAAATCGGTCAGTTTCAGATTGACAGAATCACCATGCCGAGGACTTTTTCGCCAACCTCGTTCCAGCGCCCGTTTCGCTGCAAGCGACAGCAACATTCCTCGTCATCCCGGTTCAGGCAGCGTGATCCAGACGTCATGATCAATCGGACAGGACATGCCGGCATGTGGGATCTGCCCGACCCTGCCTCTCCGCGGCTCGCCATTCGAGGTGGTTTTCCAGAGCCGGCATCGATGGCGGCCCTGGCCGGCACGGCCGGTGCGCCTGCAATCTCTGTGGGAAATACCGTGCGGGACACGCGTTTTCCTGCGGCCTCGCCCCATCAAAATCGCTACGCTTCAGCGAAATGGGGAGATGCCGAGGCCGATGCTGACCGACCACCGCTATCAGGAGATCCTGTCCCGTCTGAACGGAACGGGTCGGGTCGGCGTCTCCGACGTCGCCGCCTATCTCAGGGTTTCCGAGGAGACCATCCGGCGCGACCTGAAGGTCCTGGAGGAGCGCGGCGTCCTGCGCCGGATCCATGGCGGCGCGGTGCCGCCGCGCCTGGACCAGGACCGGCCTCTGCACGAGCGGGGCAAGACCAACCCGCGCGAGAAGGCGAGGGTGGCGGCCAATGCCGAGGGGCTGATCCGCGACGGGATGTCGGTCTTCATCGACACCGGCACCACGACCCTCGCTTTCGCCCGCCGCCTCAGCGGCCGCAACCTCACGGTGACGACGAATTCCATCGACGTGGCGCTCCATCTCGGCAACGGTCCCGCCCGGGTGAACCTGACACCGGGAATGCTGCGGGCGCGGGACAACGCCCTCGTGGGCTACGAGACGGTGGCCTACGCGCAGCGGTTCTATTTCGACATCGCCTTCATGGGCATCGCGGCCTGCGACCTCACCCATGGCTGGATGGATTACGAGGAGCACGAATCCGCCCTGCGGAAGGTGCTTCGCGGCCAGGCACGCCAGAGCGTGCTTCTCGCCGATTCCCGCAAATTCGGCCGTCAGGCGAACCTCTGCACCTTCGGGCTCTCGGAACGGCTCACCCTCGTCACCGACCGGCCGCCGCCGCAGCCGTTCCTGGATCATTTCACCCAGCATGACATCGATCTCATCAGTTCCTGACGCAGCTGCGGCGGCCGGCGCGTTCCACGCGCTCTTCGAAGAGATTTCCGCCTGCGGCGCGACACCAGGCGGCGGCATCACTCGGCTCTGTGCTTCGGCCGAGGACGGACAGGCCCGTCGCGTTTTCGCCAATTCCGCCCGCGAGGCCGGCGCCGAGATCCTCCTCGACGCGGTGGGCAACCAATTCGCCATCTTCCCTCTCACCGACGGTCCCGGTGCCCCGCTGGTGATGATGGGCTCTCATCTCGACAGCCAGCCGAAGGCCGGCCGCTTCGACGGGACCTACGGCGTGGCAGCGTCCGCCGGCATCGGCGCCGCCCTGATGCGGGCGCGGCGCGCCGGCGAGACCTTCACGGCGGATTTCTGCGCGGTGAACTGGACCGGCGAGGAGGGCGCGCGCTTCCGTCCGAGCCTCCTCGGCAGCGGCGCCTATGCGGGCGCGCGACGGATCGAGGAGGCTTTGTCCAGCCGCGACGATGCCGGGATCACCCTGCGGGAGGCCCTGGGCGGGATCGGGTTCCTCGGCACGGACCGGCCGCCGCCGCTCCCGTCCTGCTACCTCGAACTCCACGTGGAGCAGGGCCTCGTCCTGGAGAATGCGAAGGCGACCATCGGCGTCGTCACCCGCAACTGGGGGGCGGCGAAGATCGACGTGGTCTTCACCGGCGAGCAGGCCCATACCGGCCCGACCCCGATGCCGCGCCGGCGCGATGCGCTGCTCGCCGCCGCCTATCTGATCGCCGAAGTAAGGGAGATCGCCGAGCGCTGGCCCGGCCGCTTCCATACCTCGGTGGGACGCATCCTGGTGGAGCCGAACTCCCCCAACGTGGTGCCCGCCCGGGTGGAGCTCAGCGTCGAACTGCGCTCGGCCGACGATCGCCTGCTCACCGATGCGAGCCTGATGGCGGAGGCGGCGATCACCGAGGCGGCGTGCCGCGCCGGCGTCGTGGCGGCAATTCCCGGCCGGACGCTGCGGCCGATCCGCAATCTGCCCGAGGCGGTGTGCGATCTCGTCTCCTCCTGCGCCGAGGAGACGGCCTTGCGGTCGCTGCGCATGGATACGGTGGCCGGCCACGACGCGATCAGCCTGCTCGGCCAATGCCCGACCGGCATCGTCTTCGTCCCCAGTGTCGACGGCATCGCGCATAACGAGGCCGAACTGTCTCGGCCGGCGGATCTCGAAGCCGGGCTCGCGGTGGCCTTACGCGCCGCATGGCGCTTGTGCCGTAGCGGCGGCTCGCCGGAACGCGCCTTGCTCGTCAAACGGCCGAACGAGGCGTTCGGAGCGGAGCGATGATACAATACGGTGAGGCCGGCACTCCTTTCGACCATCGCGTCGAAGCCATCATCGCCACGCGGCCAGACTGGATCGCGCGCCAGCCTCGCTATGGGCTGGCCGCAGCGCCGGTGGCATCCCCGACCCACCGGGCCGTGGCCTCGGACTGCGTCCAGGTCGCGTTCCGTGAGGGCGAGCCGGTCTTCCTCAAGCTGCGCCATGCCGATATGGCGGACGATCTGACGCCCGTGGCGGCGCAGGCGGCCCGCAAGGCCGCACGCCTCGGCATCGCCCCGGAGGTGGTCCACGAGGCGGACGGGGCGCTCGGCCTCGCCTACCTGCCCGAGCCCTGGCGCTATGGCCGGGTCGGCGACCTCCAGGACAGGACGATCCTGGCCAAGGTGCTGGACGCCAAGGCACGGCTCCATGGCGACGGCCTACTCGGCCATCGATTCTGCCCCTTCGCGCGGATCGAACGCCTTGCCGCCGAGGCCCGTGCCGCCGACGCTCCGCTTCCCGACGGGACCGACCGGCTCGTGGCGGCGATGGCGCTCGTGCGCGAGGCGATCCATGCCTCGGGCATCGACCTCGCCTTCTGCCACAATGACGGCATCGCCTCGAACATCATGATCGGGGAGGGCGAGATCCGTCTCGTCGATTTCGACCTCGCCGGCGACAACGACCCCTGGTTCGATCTCGGCGCCCTCCTCAACGAGGCTTGCGCCTTCGAGCCGGAGCGGCACGAGGCGGTGGAGCATTATGCCGGCCGGTTCGACGAGCGCCTCTACAACCGCTGCCGCCTCTACGGCGCGGTCGATGACGTGATGGGCGGCCTCTGGGGCGTCACCCGTGCGGTCACCTCGGCGCGGAGCGGGATCGAGTTCTACAAATACGGAACCTGGCGGCTCCTGCATGCGCGCACGACCATCGGTTCACGCGATTTCGAAAGCTGGCTGCGCCGGCTATGACACGGGCATTCGAAACGGGAGGCAGCGAACGGCGATGAGCTGGAAAGGCTTGGGCGACGGCATCAGCGAGGGCGAGCGCGCCCTGGAGGGCGTGCTGGCCGGCATCGCTGCCTGGCGGGGCCGGCCGATGCGCTACCGGCCGGTCGCAGGCGGGATCAGCAACACCAACTGGCGCGTCGCCATCGGGGACACGCAGGATTATTTCGTGAAGATGCCCGGCCGTGGCACCGAGATGTTCATCACCCGCGACTGCGCCAACGATGCCAGCCGGCGCGCGGAGGCCTGCGGCTACGGCGTCCAGGTCGTCGACTACCTGCCCGATGCCGGAGTCGAGATCTTCGCCTTCGTCGAGGGTTACCGCGCCTCCTCGAATCTCGACTTCCTGCGCCCCACTGTCCGCCACAACGCCGTGCGCGCCCTCAAGGCCTTCAACGATTCCGCGCCGCTCGGGCTGACGAAGACAATTTTCGAGATGATCGAGGAGCATGTCGAACAGGTCGCGGAGGTAGGCGGCCGGCTTCCCGCCGACCAGGCCCATCTGATGCGCTGCATGGCCGAGGCGAAAGCCGCGATGACGGCCTCCGGCCTCGATCTCGTGCCATGCATGAACGATACGCTCGCCGGCAATTTCATGATCGACGAGGCCGACAGGGTGCTGCTCGTCGACTTCGAATATGCCTCCAACAACGAGCGCGCCTACGAACTCGCTTTGTGGTTCGACGAGATGGCGTTCCCGGACACGATCGAGCGCGAGATGATCGAGGCCTATTTCGGCCGCTGGACCCCCGAGATCGATGCGCGCATCGCGGTCCTGAAGGCGCTTGGCGATCTCAAATGGGCGACCTGGGCGATGATCCAGGAGGCCGTCTCGACCCTCGATTTCGACTATTATAAATACGGAACCTGGAAGCACATGCGGGCCCGAACCCTGTTCCACCATCCCGACTGGCCACTCTGGCTGAGGCGCCTGTGATGGGTGTGGGTGCATCGCCGATCCGGTCCGGGGACGAGGCGACGAAAGCGGATTTTCTCGCCTTCGCCCATCGCCTCGCGGATTTCGCCGCTCCGCTCGCGCGGCACTATTTCCGCACCGAACTACCGGTGGAAGCCAAGGCCGATGCGAGCCCGGTCACCGCCGCCGACCGCGCCATCGAATCCCTGCTGCGCGCCGAGATCCGCAGCGTCTATCCCGACCACGGCATCCTCGGAGAGGAGGAGGGCGGTGATTTCGAGCGGCCGCTCACCTGGGTGATCGACCCGATCGACGGCACCAAGAGCTTCATCACCGGTATGCCGCTCTTCGGCACGCTCATCGCCCTGGTCTCCGGCGGACGGCCGATCGTCGGCGTCATCGACATGCCGGCACTCGGCGAGCGCTGGTGCGGAACCGGCGACGCGTCGTGGTTCGACGGCCGGCCCGCCCGGACGAGCGGCAGGCACCTTCACGAAGCCCGCCTGTTCGCGACCTCCCCGGACATCTTCGAGGGCACGGATGCGGAGGCCTTCGCACGGCTGAGCGGAGCGGTGGGCCTGCGCCGCTTCGGCGGCGATTGCTATGCCTACGGCCTTCTCGCCAGCGGTCATTGCGACCTCGTGGTGGAAGCGGGGCTCCAGGTCTACGACGTCATGGCCCTCGTGCCGGTGGTGGAAGGGGCGGGCGGGGTGATGACCGACTGGGATGGTCGCCCCCTGACCCCGGCTTTCGACGGACGGGTCGTGGCCGCGGCCAATGCCGGCCTCCACGCCGAGGCCCTCCGGCACTTGCGAGCCTGATCCCCGCTCCTGTCATCCCTCGTTCAAGCTGGTATACCCGATGCCAGATTCACGAGGGGAGATATCGATGACCGTTCTGTTCCATCATGCGGCCGCGTTCGAGCATCGCACGCCGCACGGACATCCCGAGCGGCCGGAGCGCATGAAGGCGGTTCAGGAGGCCCTCGGGACGGCGGACTTCTCCGGCCTCGACCGTCGCTCGCCGGAAGCCGCCGCCCTCGAATCGGTGTTCCTCGCCCATCCCGAGGAATGGGTCCGCGCCATCCTCCGCTCGGTGCCGAGCGAGGGGCTTGCCCATCTCGATTCCGATACGGTGCTCTCGCCGGGAACGATGGATTGCGTCCTGCGCGGTGTCGGTGCGGCGGTGCAGGGTGTCGACCTCGTGATGACGGGTGCCGCCCGCAACGCCTTCTCGGCCATGCGGCCGCCGGGGCATCATGCCGAACGCACCAAGGCGATGGGCTTCTGCGTCTTCAACAACGCGGCGATCGCCGCTCTTCACGCCAGGAAGGTCCACGGAGCGGAGCGCGTGGCCATCGTCGATTGGGACGTGCATCACGGCAACGGCACGCAGGACATCGTCTGGTCCGACCCATCCGTGCTGTTCTGCTCGACCCACCAGATGCCGCTCTATCCCGGCAGCGGAGCGGTGTCCGAGGAGGGCGAGCACGGCACCATCGTCAACGCGCCGCTCAAGCCCTTCGCCGACGGCGACGCCTTCAAGGAGGCGATGCGAAGCCGTATCCTCACCCGTCTCGAGGCGTTCAAGCCCGACCTGATCGTCATCTCCGCCGGGTTCGACGCCCATTGGCGCGACCCGCTGGCCAACCTCATGCTGGAGGCCGAGGATTTCGCCTGGGCGACCAGCCAAGTCATGGAAATCGCCGACCGCACCTGCGACGGCAGGATCGTGTCGCTGCTGGAAGGCGGCTACGACCTGAAGGGCCTCGGTGACTCGGTGGCCGCCCACGTATCGGTCCTGATGGGGGCGTGATCGGCATCGGGCAGGGTGGCAGCAAAGACTAGACAAGTCATTCCGGACAGTTGTTCATCCTCGATCAATGTACCATGCGATAAGACGACCTCCTGTGTATGAATACATACACAGTTCATCGAAAAACTATGCCCCGGCCGATATGGCAAAGCCGTCGATAGTGCCTAAGTAACTCTTCAGCCCGCCTCCTGGGGGGATCGGTTTTTTCCATGCAACCCTCCCGAGGGATTGCGGGTAAGTGCGAGCCGCCTTCTTCTCCCATGGACGGGGGAAGTGATTTCTTTCAGGAGGTGCGGGCCGGGTGATGCGGAAGGACGTCCTTCCGTGATGCCGACCGACTCGCGGGAATCGCCCAGCGGCATCGCCGTTGTCGAGGCTCACATCACGTTACCGAATGAACGCATGACGCAACTGAGTGCCACCCGGACGGCCGACCCTGCCCTGGATCCTCGCCAGGATGCCGACCCCTCGGATCTCGGTCCGGACCTGACCGTCTGCGACCGTGAGCCGATCCATATTCCAGGAGCGATCCAGCCGCACGGCCTCCTGCTAATCGCGAATGCGGAAGACCAGAGGGTGGTCGGCGGCGCGGGCGACATCGAAGGCCTGCTCGCCGCGGAATGGACCGGGCGGACGTTGTCCGAGCTCCTCGGCGCCTCGCCGGCCTCCCTGCTGCTCGACGCGCCCCGCGACGAGACCGTCGTGATCGGTCACGTCATGGGGCTCCGCGCGGCAATGGATGCCACCGCGCGCTTTCAGGACGGCCAATGGCTGATCCAGCTCGAACCGCAGGCCTCCCTGTGGACCAATGCGGCCAGCCTTCTCGGCTGGCTCGACCGCGCCGGAAGCGCCCTGGAGCGGGCCACCGACCTCAAGGCCTTGTGCGACCGGGCGGCGACGTCGTTCCGCGAGCTCACCGGTTTCGACCGGGTGATGATCTATCGCTTCCTCGACGACGATGCCGGCGTCGTCATCGCGGAAAGCCGCGTTCCCGAGCTCGGCAGCTTCCTGCACCACCATTTCCCGGCCTCGGACATCCCGAAACAGGCGCGCGCCCTCTACATCCGCAACCGCGTCCGCGTAATCCCGGACGTCACCTATACGCCGCAGCCGCTTCGGCCCCGGCACCTGTCGCAGCTCGATCTGAGCGATATCGAACTGCGCAGCGTCTCGCCGATCCACCTTCAATATCTGCGCAACATGGATGTGGCGGCCTCCGCCTCGATCTCCATCGTCAAGGACGGCATTCTGTGGGGGCTCGTGGCCTGCCACAACCGTACGCCGCGCACCCTCGCCTTCGGACAGCGCATGGCCTGTCAGGCCCTGGCGGGAAGTCTCGCCCGTCAGGTCAGCTCGCGGGAGGAAGCCGAAAATTACCGCGAGCGGCTGCGGCTGCGCAGTGCCGAGGATGTGGTCTCCGGAAAGGTCCTGGGCGAAGCACCCCTCGCCGAAATCCTGATCGAGACGAGCGAGGAGCTGCGCCGCATGCTCGGCGCCGACGGCTTCGCGCTCCTCCAGGGCAGGGACCTCCACCATACCGGACGCTGCGCCGAGGAAACCGACCTGCGCGAGATCGCGGCCTGGGTCCGGACGGTGGGCGGGGTACAGGCGCTTCACACCCACAGCCTCAGCAAGCGCTTCCCCCGCGCCGCCGCCTATCGTGCGCTGGCGAGCGGGCTCCTCGCCGTCGTCCTGTCGGGGGAGGAGCCGATCATCCTGATGTGGTTCCGGGCCGAGCGGGTCGAACTCGTCAACTGGGCCGGCAACCCTCACAAGGCCGCCAACGTCGTCGGCGATACTTTGAGCCCCCGCGCCTCCTTCGAAGCCTGGACCGAGGAGGTCCATGGCCATGCCAAGCCCTGGTCGCTCCCCGAGATCGAGGCGGCGCAGCGCATCGTGCGCGAGCTCTACGAGGCTCGTCAGACCCGGCGCATCCGCGAACTCAACCGCGAGCTCGCCGCCACCGTCGCGGACAGGGAAAGCCTGCTGGTCCAGAAAGATTACCTGATCAAGGAAGTGAATCACCGCGTCCAGAACAGCCTGCAACTGGTCTCGGCTTTCCTCGCCCTGCAGGCGCGGGCGGAAGGCAATGCGGGGCTCAGCGAGGCATTGAGCGAGGCGCAGCGCCGGCTCGCTGCCGTGGCCCTGGTGCACCGACGGCTCTACAGCGACGACAACGTCGAGATGATCGATCTGGCCCGCTACCTCGACGATCTCGTCTCCGAAATGAAATCGTCGATGGGCCCTGAATGGGCCGAGCAGTTCAGCACCGATTTCGCCCCGATCATCATCCCCACCGACGCTGCGGTGAATATCGGACTGATCCTGACCGAGCTCGTCATCAACGCCAACAAATACGCCTATTCCGGCGCGGTCGGTCCCATCGCCATCAGCCTCGAACAGCATCGCAACCGCTTCCGCCTGATCGTCGCCGATCAGGGGCAGGGCATGTCGGGTACACGGAGCGGATTCGGGACGCGGATGCTCAACGCCATGGTCGACCGCCTCGGCGGGACGATCGAGAACACCAACAACCGGCCGGGATTGAGGGTGATCCTGACGGCCTCCATCGGTGCGCCCGATCCGGCATCCCTGCCATGACCCGCACCGCGCTCGCGACTGGCGGCCCGGAAGCGCCTCTGGCCGAACGGCTGCGCGAAGGCACGCAGGATCTGCACGAGGAACTGGAGCGCTGCCTCGATTGGCGCCAGCGGATGGCGACGCGGGACGGATACCTGACCCTGCTCGCCCGCTGGTGGGGCTTCCATCGTGTGTTCGAGCCCATCGTCGGCCAAGCCTTCGGGCGCGACGTCGCATGGCCGCGCCGCAAATTGCACCTGATCGAACGGGACCTCGTCCATTTCGGCATGAATCGCGACGCCATTGAGGCCTTGCCCCGTTTCGCCGCCGGAACGGGTTTCGACGACCGCCCCGCGATCCTCGGCGCCCTGTACGTCACCGAAGGCTCTACGCTCGGTGGACAGGTCATCGCCCATCACATCCGCCGTAGCCTCGGAGATGCGATCGCCTCGGGCGGTTGCGCCTATTACGAAGGCTACGGGAAGCGGGACACGGCGGCGATGTGGACCTCGTTCCGGACCTTCCTGGACCGGTCGGGCGAAGAGGGCCGATCCGAGAGCGTGATCGAAGGAGCGAGATGGACCTTCGACGCGCTGAGGCTATGGCTCACCGCCGGCAACCCACCCCGACCCGCTTCGGGCGAGGCCGCCCGGCGCTGAATGCCGGGTCGACCTGCCGAATCAGCCGACCGGCTCAGCCGGCATCGGCGGCGCGTCCGCCATAGGTCTCGAAGGAGGTCATCACCTTCTCGGTCAGCCCGTCATCGAGTTCGACGGTGACGCGGATCGCCCCCTCAAGTGCAGGCTCGCCCTCGGTGCCTTCCTTCAGGCGGCCATCCTCGATATCGGCCCGCGCCGCCTCGGTCCCCGCGCTGTTCTCGTCCCCCGCGGGCGCGATGGTGACGGCGCTCCGGTCGATCCCGTGTTCCTGGACGAGATGCTCGACCGCGGTCTCGGCATCGCGGCGGCTCTTGAACTCGGCGGACATCGTCTTCGACATGATCACGGTTCCGGGGTTGGTCTTCAGGCTGTGTGAACCCTCCACCGGGGGAAAGGTTCAGCAGCGCCTCGGAGCCGCCGCGATTCGCAGCGTCGGGTGCATGCTCGCGTCAGGTACAGGCTCGAATCAGGCAAGTGAAAATACGTAGTCGGCATTTCATCTTCGCCACACTCCCGTACAATCGTGTTCCTCGCTGGTGGCTTGGTCCAACACATCGGTGTTTTTACCGGAAACAAATGTTGTCCATTGCGTGAGGCCCGGTTAAGTGCGGCTCATGCCTAAGCTCGAATCTCTCCTGGACCGTCTCAAAGCCCGCCAGCGCGCCCTCATCATGGAAGCGGCGGAGCACGAAACGATGCCGGCCGACAGCACGTTGCGCCGCATTGCGGAGCTGGAAAATGCGATCGCCGCGGTGGAAGCCATCCTCGACGAGACACGGGCGCTTGCCCGCTAGCCCAGCCGGGCCGACGACGTATCCTCGATCAGGACGCCGAACGAGACCTCATGCCCTGATGACCGCTGCGATCATGGCGGGCATCGCGGCATCGTCGGGTGCCATGGTTCAGGAAGTGACGGCGCAGGACGTGCCGACCGCCGGAGCCGATCTCGATCTCCTCGAACGGCGCTGGCACAAATGCGTGCGGCAGGCCTTTTCCGGGCAACCCGCCGGCCTACCGACCCATGCCGCGCAGAAGGCCGCATTGGCCGAGTGCAAGAGCCTGGAGAACAGTTACGTCTCGGCGATGCTGGTGGCCCAGGCGGCCGAGGCCGAGGCCCGTCGGCAGGGCAAGCCATCGATCGGCGCGAGGGCGAGGGGCTGGGCCACCTCGCTTCTGTCCTACGTGGTCGAGCCGGTAACCTCCTTGATCGACGCCTGGCGCAAGTAACCCCTCTCGCGCCTCAGGCCCGCTCCATCTGCAATCCCGGCACGGCCGAGAGCAGGTCGCGCGTGTAGGGATGGTCCGGCCGGCGGAACAGGTCGGCGGTCGGCCGCTGTTCCACGATCTCCCCCCGATGCATCACCGCGATCCGGTCACAGATCTTGGCCGCGACGCGCAGGTCGTGGGTGATGAACAGCATCGCGAGGTTCAGGCGCTGCTTCAGATCCTCGAGAAGGTCGAGCACCTGTGCCTGGACCGACACGTCGAGGGCCGAGACGGCCTCGTCGGCGACCAGCACGTCGGGCTCCATGGCGAGCGCCCGGGCGATGCCGATGCGCTGGCGCTGTCCGCCGGAGAAGGCGTTCGGATATCGCTCGGCGGCGCTGGGCGACAGGCCGACGAGATCCAGCAGGTCTCGCGCCCGCGCCCTGGCCTCGCGGGCCGGAACACCATGGGCGATCGGCCCGGCGGTGATGATCTGCTCCACCGTCCGGCGCGGGTTGAGGGAGGCGAAGGGGTCCTGGAAGATCATCTGGATACGCTTGCGCTCGGCGCGAAGCGCACGCGGCCCCAGCGCCGTGTAATCGAGCGTGCCGAGGCGGACGGTGCCCTGGTCGGGGTCGATGAGCCGGATGGCGAGGCGCGCCGTGGTGGATTTGCCCGAGCCCGATTCACCGACGAGGCCCAGGGTCTCGCCGCGGCGGACGTCGAACGCCACCTCCTTGACCGCGTGGACGATGCGCGGCGGCCCGAACAGACCACGACGCGACGTGTAGGTCTTGGTGAGGCCGATGGCAGACAGGGCGATGGGCGCGCCTTCCCGTGATTCGCGCTCCGGCGGCACGATGCTGGGCACCGCCGCCAGCAGGGCCTTGGTGTAGGGATGCTGGGGGTTCCGCAGGACCTCGTCGGCGGAGCCCGATTCCACCAGCTTGCCGCGCTGGAGCACCGCCACATGGTCGGCGATGTCCGCGACCACGCCGAAATCGTGGGTGATGAACAGGACGCTCATGCCCCGCCGCCGCTGCAGGTCGCGGACGAGCTTCAGGATCTGCGCCTGGGTGGTGACATCCAGCGCCGTGGTCGGCTCGTCGGCGACGAGGATCGACGGCTCCAATGCCAGAGCCATGGCGATCATCGCGCGCTGGCGCTGTCCGCCCGACAGCTGATGCGGATAGGCACGCACGATCTGCGCCGGGTCGGGCAGGCCGACCTCGGTGGCGAGCGCGATGGCCTTGGCCCGCCGCTCGGCCTTGGTGAGAAGGCCGTGCGCCTCGAACATCTCGGCGATCTGGTCGCCGATCCGCATGACCGGGTTGAGCGCCGTCATCGGCTCCTGGAACACCATGGCGATGCGGCGCCCGCGCAAAGCACGCCAGTCGCGCTCGCCGAGGGTGAGCAGGTCCCGCCCCTCGAACACGATGCTGCCGCCGACGGGCGTGAGGGCACGCGGCAGCAGACCGGTGAGCGCATAGGCGCTCATGGATTTTCCCGAGCCCGATTCGCCGACGACGCAGAGGATCTTGCCCGGCATCAGGTCGAGGGAGAGATCCTCCACCGCATGCGGCCGGTCCGCCCCCTTCGGCAGGGCCAGGGTGAGGTTGCGAATGCTGACGACAGGCTCGCTCATGGTCAGGTCTCCCGTTTCGCGGCGCGCTTCGCCCGGATGCCGGGTCCGGTCTCCCCGAGATCCCAGAACAGGCCCGCCATCAGCATCAGCGCCTCGCGGCTCATCGGCCCGAGCAGGTGCTCGTCCGGACCGTGCTGAAGGCAGGCCGGGTAGGAATGCGGCACCCACAGGGTCGGCAGGCCGAGGATCTCGGAAAAGGCGTCGTTGGGCAGCGAGCCACCGAGATTGGGCAGCAATGCCGGGCGCTTGCCCGTGCTGGCCTCGATGGAGGCCAGCGCCCAGCCGACCCAGGGATCTTCCACGGGAAGGCGGGTGGCGCGGAACACTTCGGAACGGGCCGCCCGCACTTCGACCATGGGGAAACCGTTGGCGTCGAGATGGGCGCGCACGGCCGGGATCAGGCCCTCCCAGTCGGTGCCGACGACGAAGCGCAGCTGCAGCGTCGCCTTGGCATGGGGCGGCACCGCATTGAGCGGGCCGTCCGGGTCGCCGGTCTTGAAGGCCAGGACTTCGAGGGTGTTCCAGCCGAAGACGCGCTCGGCCGCATTGAGGCCGGGCTCGCCCCAATCCTCGTCGATCCTCGGCGCGGTGGGGTCGGTGCCCACCGCGATGTCGGCGAGCGCCGCCCGCACGCCCTCGGGGATCGCGGGTGGCCGCAGGGCATCGAGGAGGATCTTGCCGCGCCCGTCGACCAGGGTCGCGATGGCGTTGGCCAGCACCGTGCCGGGATTGCGCAGCAGGCCGCCCCAATTGCCCGAATGGTGGCTGCCCTCGCGCAGGTCCACGATGAGCTCGAACGTGTAACCGCCGCGCGAGCCGAGGAAGAGGGTGGGGCGCTCCGCGCTCACCCGTGGCCCGTCGGAGGCAATGAGCACGTCGGCGGCGAGGGCGCGCGCCTCGGTCCGGCACAGGTCGCGCAGGCCCGGCGAGCCGGATTCCTCGCCCATTTCGATGAGGAGCTTGGTGTTGAAGCCGAGGCGTCCGCCCCTGGCCGCCATCACCGCCTCGAGCGCACCGAGATTGATGATGTGCTGGCCCTTGTTGTCGGCGGTGCCGCGGCCGTACCAGCGGTCGCCCTCGACGACGATCGCCCATGGGTCGAGGCCGGCGCGCCATTGTTCGGGATAGCCGCGCACGGTGTCGCCATGGCCGTAGATCAGCACGGTGGGCAGGTCGTCGCCCTCGTGCCGCTCGGCGATGAGGAAGGGGCCGTGCTCGCCATCGGGATTGTCGAGGATGCGGCCGGTGAAACCCAGCGGCGCGATGGCGGGCATGAGGAAGTCGGACAGGTAGGCATGGAGCGCCGGCAATTGTCCGGTGGTCTGGCTCTCGGTCGGGCGGGCGACGGCATCCTGCAGGACGGCGCGGAAACCGCCTCCGTCGTAGTGGCGCGCGGCATGCGCGATCGCATCGTGTCGGGACATGGATCCACTCTGTGTCGGGTGAGAATGGGAGCCGAGGGAAGCGCTCAGCGCCGCCCCTCGGGAGCCGTGACGTCGCGCAATCCGTCGCCGAGGAGGTTGATGGCGAGAACGAGGACGAGGAGGGCGACGCCCGGGATGGTGATGACCCAGGGCTGGAAGAACATGTACGGCTTGCCCTCGGCGATCATCAGCCCCCAGGAGGGCAGGGGCGGCTGGACGCCGAGGCCGAGGAACGACAGGGCCGCTTCCAGCAGGATCGCGTGCGCCATCTCCAGGGTCGCGACGACGATGAGCGCGTTGAAGATGTTGGGCAGGATTTCCTGGAACAGGATCCGGGCGTTCGAGAAGCCCGAGGCGCGGGCCGCCGCGACGAAATCCTGGTCGCGGATCTGGCGGGTGGCGGCACGCGTCACCACGGCGAAACGGTCCCACAGCAGCAGGCCCAGCACCAGGACCACCACCTTCAGCGAGCCGCCCACCAGAGAGGCCATGGCCAAAGCCACCAGCACCACCGGCATGGCGAGGCGCGTGGTGACGATGTAGCTCACCACCGCGTCGACCTTGCCGCCGAAATAGCCGGCGCAGATGCCGAGCACGGTGCCGATCAGGCCGGAGATGCAGGCCGCCGCGATCCCGATGAGAAGGGAGATCTGGCTGCCGTAGATCAGGCGGCTGAGATAGTCGCGCCCGAGCTTGTCGGTGCCGAGCACGTGGTCCCAGGTCCCCTTCGCGTTCCAGATCGGCGGGATCAGGCGGCGCGAGACGTCCTGGGCATAGGGGTCGTGCGGGGCGATCAGGGGCGCGGCCAGGGCCGCGAGGACGATCCCGCCGAGAATGACGGCCCCGATCATGAAGCCGCCGTGATGGAGGCCGCGCCGGAGGGCCAGCGCCGTGGGCGAGCGCGACGCCGGCAGCGGCGCGTTCGCGTCGGGCACAGGACCGGCCTGAACCAGCAGATCGGTCGAGGGAAGGGTGGGAGCCACCGGGGAGGAAGACGGCTGAAGGGTCATTGGCGCAGCCGGGGATCGAGGAAAGCGTTGAGCAGGTCGGCGGCAAGCGTCAGGGCGATGTAGATCATCGCCAGGACCAGCACGATCGCCTGCACCACGGGGAAGTCGTTACGGGCGATGGATTCCCAGGCGAGCTGCCCGAGCCCCTGGAGCGAGAACACCGCCTCGATGACGATGGAGCCGCCGAGCATGAAGCCGAACTGCACGGCGGCCAGCGCGATCACCGGGATCACGGCGTTGCGGAGCGCATGCCGGATCAGGATTTTTCGCGGGGGCAGGCCCTTGGCCCGGGCGGTGCGGACATAGTCCGAGGCCAGCACCTCCAACATGCCGTTGCGGGTGAGCCGCATCACGGCGGGCATGGCGTAATAGCCGAGCGCGATGGCCGGCAGCACGAAGTGCTTCCAGGTCGTGTTGCCCGAGACCGGCAGCCAGCGCAGGTTCACCGAGAAGATCATGATCAGCGTCAGGCCGAACCAGAAGCTCGGCATCGCCTGACCCAGCACCGAGACCGACAAAGCGAGCCGGTCGATCCAGGTGTCGCGCTTCACCGCCGCCAGCACGCCGAGCGGGATCGCCACGAACAGGGCGACGGCCAGCGCCACCACGCCGAGGAACAGGGTGATCGGCATGCGGGAGGCGAGGAGGTCGACCACGCTTTCCCGGAAGTAGAAGGAATTGCCGAAATCGAAATGCAGCGCCTTCCACGCCCAGGCGGTGAATTGCGCCAGCATCGGCTGGTTCAGCCCGTACTGGACGCGGATCGCCTCGACCTGGGCGGAGGTGGCCTCGGGGCCGGCAATGGCGGCGGCGAGGTCGCCGGAGAGGTGCAGCAGCATGAAGCTCGCCACCGACACCGTCACGGCGACCGCGATGGCGACGAGCATGCGTTGCAGCATGAACCTGAGCATGGGCCGGTTCCTTTGGTCCGTTACGGGTCGTGACGTTCGTCGTCCGGACGATTGTTCGGCTCTGCCGAGAGCGATCCGCGGGCTTCTCCCTCCCCCCTCTGCGGGGGAGGGTGGCCCTCGCGTCAGCGAGGGTCGGGAGAGGGGAGCGCGCTATCCGGAAGCGTCGCTCCCCTCTCCCGACCCGCTTCGCGGGCCACCCTCTCCCGCAAAGGGGAGAGGGGACGGCGCGGGCTGCATCCGCGATGAGTGAACGGGTACGCCTTCCATGAGCCGCGCTTCGCGCCTCGGATGCGACCCTTACTTCCAACTCGCCGCGTAGAAGCGCGGCAGCTCGTCGGGCTGCGCCGTGAAGGTCAGGTCCGAGGTGAAGGCGTAGTTGGTCGAGTAGGAGAACAGCGGCAGGATGTAGGCCTGGGCCGCGATGCGCTTGAGCGCCTCGGCGTATTTCACCTTGCGCGCGGCCGGATCGGTGGCGCCGTCGCCGGCCTGGAGCGCCGCGATGGTCTCGGGATCCTTGGTCAGGTCCTCGTCGCCGCCCTTGAGGTAGACGCCGGTGAAGGCCGAGACGTCGAGGACCGAGAACGAGCCCCAGGTCTGGAAGGCGATGGAGACCTTGCCGCTCCGGATCATATCGCGCAGCGCCGCGTAGCGCAGGTAGTTGAGCCGGGCGGTGATGCCGACGGCGCGCAGATACCCGATGACGGCCTCGGCGTAGTCGCGCTCACGATAGGCGCCGAGATCGATCTCGAATCCGTCGGGATAGCCGGCCTCCTTCAGGAGCGCCTTGGCCTTGGCCGGATCGTAGGCGTAGCGCGGCACGCCCTCGTCCGTACAGCCGAACTGGTCGATGAAACAGGCCGCGTTCATGACACGGCTGCCGCCGCGGACAAGGTTGTCGACCATCGCCTTGCGGT
The DNA here is from genome assembly GCF_017355285.1 of Methylobacterium sp. SD274. NCBI lineage: Bacteria > Pseudomonadati > Pseudomonadota > Alphaproteobacteria > Hyphomicrobiales > Methylobacteriaceae > Methylobacterium > Methylobacterium sp. SD274. Next base: position 91,859 of record NZ_JADIJP010000010.1, read on the forward strand.
CGATGGCGTAGGAGATCGCCTGGCGGACGCGGGGGTCCTTCAGGGGCGAGTTTTCCTTCGCGCGGCCGAGCGTGTCGAATTGCAGGAAGCCGACTCGCATGGTCTCGGCGCTGAGCACGGTGACGTTGGGCGCGGCCTTGAGCTGGTCCGCCTGGTCGCTCGGCACGCGCCAGATCCAGTCGATGCCGCCGGTGACGAGTTCGGCCATGCGGCTGTCGGCATCGGGAATGACGCGGAATTCGAGCTTGCCGATCTTTGGCGTGCCGATCGGGCTGCCGGGCCAATATTTGTCGTTCCGCTCCATCTTCACCCCGCGTCCGTTCTCGACGCTGATGATGCGATAGGGGCCGGTGCCGATGGGGGCCTTGGCGAAACCGTCGAGGCCGACCTTTTTGAAGTAAGCGGCCGGGAAGATCGGGGTCGGTCCGGCGAGGTATTCGAGAGCGGCCGGGAAGGCGGTCTTGAGGTGGATGCGGACGGTCTTGGCGTCCACCACCTCCGTCGACTTCATCCAGTCCACATTCTGCTTCGTCACCGTGCGCGCCTCGGGCGTCAGCACGTAGTTGAAGGTGAAGGCCACGTCCTCGGGGCCGAAGACATCGCCGTTATGGAAGGTCACGCCCTCGCGCAGGGTCAGTTCGAGGGTCGTCGGGTCGACCCATTTCCAGGCGGTGGCCAGCATCGGCTGATACGCGCCGGTCTTCGGGTCGCGGTAGAGCAGGGTGTCCCAGACGTTGCGGGCGAGCACGACGCCCTCGCGGGCGCTGTTGTGATACGGGCTCACGTTTTCCGGCTCGGTATCCGAGGCATAGACCAGGGTATCGTTGGCCTTGCCGGCCAGCGCCGGAACGCTGAACGTCCCCAGCAGGAGAGCGAGCGCGGCGCCTGCCGCGGGAACATGTCTGGCCATGATCCGCATTCCTTTCGCTACCGGCTGCTCGGCGGCCCGTAGCCGATCTGCACTGCCGCTTTTTTCCTCGTGCCATGGTGTTGTGCATTCCACATCGCAACAAGTAGAATTTATCGATGGTTGCCGTGCCGTTTCGGCAATGGAACACGCCTATGCAGATGTCGGGCCTGCGCTACTTCCTCGCCGTCGCCAGGACCGGGTCCATCGCGGCGGCGTCGGCGCAACTCAACGTCGCCGCATCCGCGATCAGCCGCCAGATCGCCAATCTCGAAGCGGAGCTCGATTGCGTCCTGTTCGAGCGCCGGCCGCGCGGCATGGTCCTGAGCCCGTCCGGCGAGTTGCTGGCCCAGCATGCGCGGCAGACCCTGGCGCGGGCCGAGCAGGTCGCCGCCGAGATCCAGGAATTGCGCGGGCTGGCGCGGGGCTTCATCCGCGTCGCCACCGCGGAGGGATTCGCCCTCGACCTGCTGCCGAACGCCATCGCCGAGTTTCACGCCCGCTATCCCGGCATCCGCTTCGAAATCCAGGTTCTCCCCCCGGCACAGGTCACGCAGGTCGTGGCGGCGGGCGACGCCGATATTGGCATCACCTTCGCTCTGGCGCCGACGAACCTCGTCACGGTGTTCTACGAGGCCGTGGTGGAGATGGTCGCGCTGGCTGCCCCCGACCATCCGCTCGCCGGCCGGGCATCGATCCGGATCGGCGAACTCCAGGCCTATCCGATCGCGATGCCGCCCCTCGACACCACGGCGCGCCTCGTCTTCGACGCGGCCTGCCGGGCGGAAGGCATCGTCATCGAGCCGACGCTGACCTCCAACATCCTCACGGCGCTGCTTCCCTTCGTCCGAAGGACGAGGGGAATCGCGCTGATGTCGCCGCTTTCGGTGCAGACGCCGGTGCGGCTCGGGGAGCTGGTCTGCATCCCGATTCAATCGCAGGCGAGCCTGCGGCGCGGCATTCAGGTCCAGCTGATGCGGGACCGCAAGCTGCCGCATGCGGCGCAGGCGTTCCTGCGCCAACTCGTGGCCGCCCTGCCGCCGACGGAGGCCGGCGGCGCATGAACCGTCCCGATCAGCCGTTCCGGAACGTGTAGCTGTAGCCGTTCAGGGCCGGCGCGCCGCCGAGATGGGCGTAGAGCACCTTCGAGCCCTTGGGGAAGAACCCCTTCCGAGTCAGATCGATCATCCCCTGCATCGACTTCCCCTCGTAGACCGGGTCGGTGATCATGGCTTCGAGCCGCGCCGAGAGGCGGATCGCCTCGACCGTCTCCTTCGAGGGCACGCCGTAGACCGGATAGGCGTAATCCTCGTTGAGGACCACGTCGTCGGCCGTGATCTCGGGGGCGCCGATGAGGGCGGCCGTCTTCTGCGCGATGTCGAGCACCTGCGCCTTGGTCTGGGCCGGGGTGCAGGAGGCGTCGATGCCGATGACGTTGCGGGCACGTCCATCGGCGGCGAAGCCCACCACCATGCCGGCATGGGTCGAGCCGGTGACGGTGCAGACCACGATGTAGTCGAAGCGCAGGCCCATCTCGGCCTCCTGGGCGCGGACCTCCTCGGCGAAGCCGACATAGCCGAGGCCGCCGAACTTGTGCACGGAGGCGCCGGCGGGGATGGCGTAGGGCTTGCCGCCCTTGGCCTTCACATCCTCCAGGGCCGCCTTCCAGCTCTCGCGGATGCCGATGTCGAACCCGTCATCCACGAGCTGCGTCTCCGCGCCCATGATGCGCGACAGCAGGATGTTGCCGACCCGGTCATAGACCGCATCCTCGTGCGGCACCCAGGCTTCCTGGATCAGCCGACACTTCATGCCAATCTTGGCGGCCACCGCCGCCGCCATGCGGGTGTGGTTGGATTGCACGCCGCCGTTGGAGACCAGCGTATCGGCTCCGCTCGCGATGGCGTCGGGCACGATGTATTCGAGCTTGCGCAGCTTGTTGCCGCCGTAAGCCAGGCCGGAATTGCAATCCTCGCGCTTGGCGTAGATCTCGACATCGCCGCCGAGATGGTCGGTGAGACGCGACAGCTTCTCGATCGGGCTCGGGCCGAAGGTGAGGGGATAGCGCTCGAATTTCGACAGCATGGCTTGGCAACGTCCTCGCATCAGTGAGAACCAAACGCTAGCAAAACTCCCGTGAAAGGTGCTCTCGAATGACGATGAGATGTGCCACGAAATTCCAGGTTTTCCCCGGCCAAGCTTAGTACGAACCATCGTTTCTACCGAAAATTCGGAAGGTTCTTCCATGTCGCCATCGCTCGACCGGATCGATCTGAAGATCCTGCGCCTGCTCCAGGCCGATGGGCGCATGAACAATGCCGAGATCGCCAAGCGGGTGAATACCAGCGCCGCCACCTGTCACCGCCGCACGCAGCGCCTGTTCGACGAGGGCTACATCCGCGGCGTCCATGCGCGGATCGCGCCGGAGAAGGTCGGGCGGGGGTCCCTCGTCATCGTCGGCGTCGTGCTCGACCGCTCGACGCCGGAGAGCTTCGCCGCGTTCGAGGCAGCCGCCCAGGCGATGCCGACCATGCTCGATTGCCATCTCGTGGCCGGGGATTTCGACTATTTCCTCAAGATCCGCGTCTCCGACATGGCGGATTTCAACCGCCTGCACAGCGAGACCCTGATCGCGCTGCCGGGGGTGCGGCAGACGCGGACCTTCTTCGTCATGAAGGAGGTGGTGGACAATGCGCCGATGGATCTCTGACGATGCGCACCTTTGACGGTGAGCGGTTCTCTGATTGCGAGGCTTGCGCGAGGCGGTCCCGCCAGTCCATCGAGCGCCGCGACGGCGCTGGGGCCATCGGGATCATAGGAAAAGGGAACGCATGAGCATGAATGCCGACACGTCGCCCGCCCGCGCCCTCGATGCCATCCCGGCGAGTGTGCGAGAGGCGCGGCCCACCACCTGGCTCAATCCCGGCCTCCAGTCGGCCGCCGAATTCCTGCCGAGCCTGGCTTTCTCCCTGGCCGATGTGGAGGCGGCGGAGGCACGCTGGCGCCGCTTCGATCCGCTTTTGCGCCATCTCTTCGACGATCTCGACACCGGGCGCATCGACTCGCCCCTGTTGCCCCTCTCCGACCCTGTCGCGCAGGCCATCACGGGTCCGACGGGCGGCGCGGTCTGGGTGAAGGCCGATCACGACCTTCCCGTCACAGGCTGCATCAAGGCGCGAGGCGGCGTCTACGAGGTGCTGGTCTATGCCGAGCGGCTCGGGCTCGAGAGGGGCCTGCTACGGCCGGGGGATTCCTATGCCCGGCTTGCGGAGCCGCAAGCCCGCGACGCGTTCGGCGCGCATACGGTCGCGGTCGGTAGCACCGGCAATCTCGGCTTCAGCGTCGGCGTCATGGCGCGGGCGCTGGGCTTCGCGGTCGAAGTCCACATGTCCCACGACGCCAAGGCGTGGAAGAAGCAGCGCCTGCGGGATATCGGCGCCCAGGTGGTCGAGCATCGGGGCGATTACGGCAGCGCGGTCGCGGCGGCACGTTCGGCCTTCGAGGGGCGGGCCGACGCCCATTTCGTCGATGACGAGAGCTCCGTCGACCTGTTCCTCGGCTATGCGGCAGCGGCCTTCGACCTGCGCCGCCAGCTGGACGAGGCCGGGATAAGGGTTGATCCGGCCCACCCGCTCTGCGTCTATCTCCCCTGCGGCGTCGGCGGCGCGCCCGGCGGCGTCACGCTCGGCCTGAAGCTGCTGTTTGGCGACGCCATCCGCTGCATTTTCGTGGAGCCGGTGGCCTCGCCCTGCATGCTGGTGCAACTCGCCGCCGGCCTGTCGCGCCCAGTGAACGTCTACGAGATCGGCCTCGACAATCGCACCGCCGCCGATGGGCTGGCGGTGGCGGGCGCCTCGATGCTGGTGGCGGGCACTGTGGGCCCGCTCATCGAGGCGGTGGTCACGGTCGCCGATGCCGAGCTGTTCGCCTGGGTGAAACGCCTCTGGTCCGATCCGGGCCTGCGGCTCGAACCCTCGGCGGCGGCCGGATTCGCCGCAATCCGGCCCTATCTCGATGCCGCCGCACCTGCGCAGGCGACGCATGTGGTCTGGACCACGGGCGGGGCGCTTTTGCCGGAGGCGGAGTTTCAGGACGCTCTGGCACGGGGATAACGATGAAGCCCCGTGCCTAGGATGGGATATGGCCTCGTTCCGGGCCATATCCCTGCCGATGCCGTCAGTTCGGGTGGAAGACCACCTTCACGCACCCGTCCTTCTTGTCCCGGAACGTCTTGTAGAGGTCGGGGCCGTCCGCGAGATTGGTGGAACGGTGGGTGATCATCGAAGTCATGTCGATCTTCCCCTCCTGGATCAGCTTCGTCAGCGTCTCCAGGTAGCGTTTCACATGGGTCTGGCCGCTCTTCAGGGTCAGGCCCTTCTGCACGATCGAGCCCATATTGATGGGAAGCGGGCCACCATAGACACCGGGGATCGAGACGATCCCGCAGGGGCGCACGGCCTTGATCGCCTCCATGAGGACGTAGGGGCGCTCGGTCGAGGTCAGTTTCTCCTGCAGGGTGCTGATAATCCCCGCGACGCCGTGGCCGGCGGTGGCCTCCATGCCGACGCAGTCGATCACGCCGTCGGCGCCCTCACCCTTGCTGATCTCCTTGATCCGCTCGAACACATCCTCTTTCATGAAATCGATGATGTCGGTGGCGCCGTATTTCCGGGCGAGTTCGATCCGCTCCGGCACCGTCTCGATGGCGATGATGCGCTCCGCGCCCATGATCTTGGCGGATTGGATCGCGAACAACCCCACCGGGCCGGCGCCCCAGATCGCGATGATCTCACCGCCCTTGATCTCGCAATGCTCGGCACCCTGCCATCCGGTGGGCAGGATATCGGTGAGGAACAGCAGCGACTCGTCGTCGACGCCTTCCGGTGCCAGCATCGGCCCCACATCGGCCATGGGCACGCGCACATATTCCGCCTGGCCGCCGGCATAGCCTCCGGTGAGGTGCGAATAGCCGAACAGGCCGGCGGTGGTGTAGCCGAACTGCGCGGCCGCCATCTCGGCGTTGCGGTTCGAGCGCTGACAGACCGACCAGTTGCCGAGCTTGCACTGGCGGCACTCGCCGCAATTGATGTTGAAGGGCACGACGATGCGGTCGCCCTTCTTGAACTTGGTGAAGCCCTGGCCGACCTCGACCACCTCGCCCATGAATTCATGGCCGAGGACGTCGCCGCTTTCCATGGTCGGCATCTGGCCGTCCATCAGGTGGAGGTCCGAGCCGCAGATGGCGCAGGACGTCACCTTGATGATGACGTCGCGCGAATCCTCGATCCGGGGATCGGGCACCGTATCGCAGCGGATGTCACCCTTGCCGTGCCAACACAGTGCTTTCATTGCGCTCTTTCGAAACCGGAATGTCAGGACGAGCCCCGGACGCGCGTGGCGCAGCAGGGCAGCGGGGTCGAACCCCGAAGCGAGGGCTCCGATCGGAAACACTCCCCGAGTCTGTGAGTTCCAGAGTTCCGAGCGCGTCATCTCAAGCACAATCAAGCTTGAGCTTACACTTCAGCGAACGCCGCCGGTTAAATCAGGCTATTAACATCGGCGAACGCGAGCGACGAACATAAGTTATCCCTAAATCCGGCCTTCAAAGCCAGAACCCATGCGCCGGAGAATGCGTTGTCGTCGTTGATGTCCAGGCCGCGCCGGATCGACAACGTCGGATCGGCATTCCGATCATCCGGGTTGGGCCAGGAACAGCGGTGGCACGATCGCCCGACGGTACCTCGGCCGGATGCACTGTCTTGCATGACCTCAACGGAGGACGCTCTCGATGACGTCCCACGACATGAAGGCCTGTATCGACGAATGCCTGACCTGCTACCGGACTTGCCTCGGCATGGTGTCGGAGCATTGCCTTCCGGCCGGCGGCAAGCATGTCGAGCCGGAGCATGTCCGCCTCATGCTGGCCTGCGCGGAACTATGCCGGACGTCCGCGCACATGATGCTCCTCGGGGTCGCGGAGCACCGTCAGACGTGTCGGGCCTGCGCCGAGATCTGCGAGGCCTGCGCGGCGAGTTGCGAGGCGGTCGGCGACATGGACACCTGTGTCGCCGAATGCCGCCGCTGCGCCGAATCCTGCCGGGCGATGGCGGCCTGACCGGAGCCGCGAAGGCTTCAGCGGCCGAACAGCTTCGCCGTGAGCGAGGCCGGTGCATCGCCCTTATAGCCGGCCACCACCACGAGGCGACGGATGTCGCCCCGGAGATAGGCCTGAAGGAAGCGGTTGTAATCCTTGAACACCACGCAGCCATTGGACGCGCCGCTCGGGCCGAGCATGTAGGTATGGGCGAGGATGCCGTCGCGGCCGTGGATGGCGGCGCTGCCGCCCACGGGGTTGAGGCGGATGGCGCGCACCCCGTGGAACAGGGCCTCGCGCTCGGTCAGATCGTAGGTGCCGGGCGGCGTCGCCCCACGCATGCGGACATGGACGAGACGCGGGTTGTCCATGTGCTGGCCGAGGCCCGAATGGGCTTCCAGCTGCTCCCCGCTCGGCAGGGTCACCGTGCTGGTGCTGATGTCGTAGATCGCGGTCCCGCCGCCCGCCGTCGCGGGCACGCGGTCCAGGGCCCGGCGCTGGCTCAGATCGATGGCACCCGTATCGGCGGAGGCATAGGCGAGGGCGGGAGCGGGGCTGCGCTCGGGATCACGCCGGCCGAACACCGTTTCGAAGAACGACCGCTCGGCTTCCACATCCTGCCGGGCCGCGACGACACTCCGCGAGGACGGACGGCGCGTGGCGAGGCGCGGCTCGCGGGAAAGGGGCTTCAGGTCGATGGGGCGCGGAACCGGCGCGGGCATCGGCTGGACGAGGCGAGCGGTCTGCTGGAGCGGCCGTGCCGCGGAGGCCGGCGCCGCGGCGGCAAGCGCGATCCCGGGCGCGATCTCGACGGCGGAGGCCTTCGGCGTCTCGAACCCGGCCACCTGCATCGGCTCCGAGGCGCGCCAGTCCGGCGTCCGGACACCCAGGGCGGGGGAGGGGTCGAGCATCCACGCGAAACTGCGGGCGACAGCGGCGGGCTGTGCCCCGGGGACAATCTGGCGGCTCGCGAGCGGTGCCGTCGCAGCGGGAACAGGCGCGTCCAACCCGGTCAGCCGGGGAAACGTCGCGACGAACAGCGCGACGACGGCCGTCTTCAAAAGGACACGGCTGCGCGGCCGGGAACGGCGGGGACGGCGGCGATAGGTGGACGCGTCGTCGATCATGCGGGCTGTACTCGGATACGCGTACCCTGCCCGCACGCCCCTCGAAGGACCTCACCAAGCTCATGCAAGAGCCCCGCAAAGGTCACGTCGACCGGCCATGTCGTTTTAGGGAACCATCAACCTCGATGCCTCCCATTCAGCGCGAAGTTGGTTAATCACCGATAAATCGCGCGCATATTTTTTGAAGGGATGTACTGGCCGCCCGGGTCATTCCCGGTCACCCCACATGAGATCGCCCCGCCTGCCTTTCGGCGGACGGGGCGACTTCCACTAATCAGACTATCCAGTTTCGGAGGCCCACGCCGCGAAACCTTACCCCCGGGCTTTACTTGCCGCTGGGAGCAGCTCCGCTGCCGGTGGCGGCGTTACCGCCATTCGAGCCGGCCGGCGCACCCGGCGTCGCATTGGAGGGCACGTCGCGCGTCATGCCGGGTGCGGCCGTGGAACCGGTGGTGCTGGCGCCACCACCCATGCGCTCCATGCCCTTCTCGCTGTTGCTCTTCACGCTGCCGGGGTTGTTCATGTTGCCCTCGGCGCTGGCACCACCAGCAGCAGTCTGGGCGAAGGCTGCGCCGCTCAGAGAAACAGTAAGGGCGGCCGCGACTGCGAATGTCTTGATCTGCATAGTATATTTCCTCATGTCGTACGGACTTGGCTCAACAACGTCCCACGCCAAGCATGGTTCACAAAATAATCATTCGCCGTTGATCGAGGATAAATACAAGATTCCCGCGAGCCGAGAGCCACGGCTCAGCTTGTACGTGCGATCGCTCGTCTTTGTCCGATGGTCCTTGCGCCATCCAAACCATTACGGCTTGGCCATGCCCCGCGGCGAGGGGACTTCGCTCTCGACAGGTGACGGAGAGCTGGCTTAAGGCCACGCCATGCCGATCCTTCGCCTCGACGCCGCCCATCGCCTCGCCACGGACACCCTGGTCCGCTGCGGAACCGCGCCCATCCAGGCGGAGAGCGTCGCCAGGGCCCTGGTGGGCGCGGAGGCCGACGGGCTGAAAACCCACGGTCTCATGCGGCTCCTCGCCTATGGCGAACAGGTGCGGGCGGGCAAAGTCGTCGGCGATGCCGTCGTCACCACCGCGCGGCCGAAGCCGGGACTGCTCGCCATCGATGCCGCCCACGGCTTCGCCTATCCGGCCCTCGATACAGCCATCGCGCTCCTGCCCGAGATTGCCCGCGAACAGGGGATCGCCGCCGCCGCCATCCGACGCTCGCATCATTGCGGGGCCGCGGGCCGGCCGGTGGAGGCCCTGGCCGAGCAGGGCCTCGTCGCCATCCTGTTCGCCAACGCCCCCGCCTCCATGGCGCCCTGGGGCGGAACCCGGCCGGTCTTCGGCACCAACCCGATCGCCTTCGCCTGCCCGTTGCCGGGGGCAGAGCCGATCATCGTCGATCTCTCCCTGTCGAAGGTGGCGCGGGGCAACATCATCACCGCCAAGCAGCGCGGCGAGACGATCCCCGAGGGCTGGGCCCTCGATGCCGCGGGCAACCCGACCACGGACCCCGTCGCGGCGCTCGCCGGCACCATGGTGCCGTTGGGCGACGCCAAGGGCACGGCCCTCGCCCTGATGGTGGAACTGCTCGCCGCCGGCCTCACCGGAGCGCGGTTCGCCAGGGAAGCCACGTCCTTCCTCGATGCCGAGGGCGAGCCTCCCGCCACCGGCCAGCTCATCCTCGCCATCGATGCCACGGCCTTTGCCGGCAACGCGCTGGAACGCTTCGCCGTGATGGCCCGCTCGGTGGCGGAACAGGACGGCGCACGGCTGCCCGGAACCCGCCGCTTCGCCGCCCGCGCCCGCGCCGCCGAGGAGGGGATCACCCTCTCCGACACGTTGCTGGCGGAGATCGAGCGGCTGTGACGCCCCTCGATCCGGCCCGTCCCGCGCAACCTTCGGCCCTGACGACGGCTTGACCGCGATCACGATCGTATCGCGTCAGGCCGACTCATGACCTCACCTCCTCCGACCCCCGAACGGGCGACGCCGCGCTGGCGCAAGGCGGGCGGTCGCCTGCTGGCCCTCGTCGCCCGCCCGGTACGCCGGGCGCAGGGGACGGGCGGGACAGTGATCGAGGCCTATCGGGGCTACGGCTCGACCCGAGAGATCTTCCTGATCGGCCGGGTCTTCCGGCAGGCGCGCCGCGACCCGGACCTCAAGGCCGACGATATCGCCGCCGACCTGCGTGACATCGCCCGGCGCATCCGCAGGCGCAAGGTCGCCGATGCGTCCGTCGTCGCGCGTTTCGGCGGAGCCGAGACGACCGCCGTGACCGACCGCGACGGCTATTTCCGGGTAAGCCTCAAACCCCCGAACGTGCCCACCGTCGAGGACTATTGGCACGTCGTGGATCTCGAACTCGCAGCCGATCCGCCGGTGCGGGCGCAGGGGCGGGTGTTCATTCCGCCGGAGAAGTGCCGCTTCGTCGTCATCAGCGATATCGACGACACGATCATGCATACGGGCGTGGCCAACAAGCTGAAGATGCTGTGGCGGCTGTTCGTGGCCGATGCGGAGGACCGCGTCGCCTTCCCGGGTGCGGCGTCCCTGAGCCGGGCGCTGCATGCGGGCGCCACCGGCGACCAGTCGAACCCGATGCTCTACGTCTCTCGCGCCCCCTGGGGCATCTACGACATGCTGAGCGAGTTCTTCCGCCAACACGGGATTCCGGCGGGGCCGGTGCTGTTCCTGCGGGAATGGGGCCTGTCCTGGCGCCATCCGCTGCCGCGCCGCGCCGAGGACCACAAGCGCGACCTGATCCGCCACATGCTGGCGCTCTACGGCGACCTGCCCTTCGTCCTCATCGGCGATAGTGGCCAGCACGACCCGGAAGTCTATGCCAAGATCGTCTCGGAGAATCCCGGTCGCGTGCTCGCCGTCTACATCCGCAACGTCTCGCGCGATCCGTCCCGGGCCGAGCAGATCGAGCGCCTGTCGCAGGCGATCCTCGAGGCCGGCAGCAGCCTGGTGCTGGCCGGGGACACCACGATCATGGCCGAGCATGCCCTTTCGCTCGGCCTGATCGGCAAGGAAGGAGCGGACGCGATCCTGGCGGAATGCCGGTCACAGGTCATGCCGGAGACCGTGGAGCCGATCGTCATCGAGCCGGGCGACGACAAAGCCACCGCCCATAAGGCTCCGGCCTGAGAGCGGGGCTGCGTCGCCCCGTCAGTACCCGTATCCGTCATAGCCCCGGCGCGACGGGCGATAGCCGTATTCGCCCGCGCCGCCATAGGGACGGGGGGCGACGTAGCGCCGGCCGTAGGTCTGCAGATAGGGATCGAGCCGGGGATCGCGGTAATTGCCGTTGTTCACGCCAGCCGAGCGGTCGTTGCCGCTCAATGCCGAATAAGGCGAGAGCCCATCGCCACCACCGCCGGTGCCGCCGCGCGCCAGGGCGGCATCGGTGAGGCCGAGGATCAATGCCGAGGCGAGCGCCGCGCGAATGAGAGTCCGAGTCATGCCGGTCTCCTTGATCGGGTCAAAGTGATCACTGGAAGCAACGACGCGGTGAATTCCACGGTTCCCGGAGTAACCGGCATCAGCTCTTCTTGCGCAGCGGTCGGGTGAAAAGCGACCCGGCCGGCTCGAACCCCGTCCTGGCGCAGAATGCCCGCAGGCTTTCCTCATCGGGCGAGGCGGTGAGTTCGAGGGTCGCGCATCCCGCCATCCGGGCGGCCTGCGACGCGGCCTTCAGCAGGAGACGGCCGATCCCGCGGCGGCGCTCGTCCGGTCCGACCAGGAGGTCAGTGATCTGGGCGACGGGCTGAGCCGCCGTCAGCGAGCGATACCAGTGCAGGACGACGAGACCGCTCGGCGGCCCCCATTCGACGGCGATGAGGGCGGTCCCGCTCCCGAGGCGCAGGGAATCCAGCCGCTCGGCCAGATCGCTCGCGGCAATGGACTGTCCCGATGCCTGGAACAGGGCGGCAAGGCCAGCCGCGTCGGCAGCGGTCGCAGCCCGGATCTCGAGCCCATAGCGGCTAGCCAAACGCATCTCCGGTGGATGTCACTCGGACATCCATAGACCACCGGCGGAAAACTCGGGACATCCCGTCTCGTCGCGCGACCCGTCCGCGCGGTCATGAAGACGGACGGAGCGGCGCACCATCGGCGCACCGCTCCGTCCATCCGCCACGCCTCGCTTGGGGGCAGTCGGAGCGCAGCGGATCCGTTTCGCGCCGCTCTGTTTCTGGATGATGTCCGGCCCTCGCCCGACCCGCCGATTCAGCGGCCGCAGCCGATGCAGATGTCGCGGACCACACGGCTGCGCATCGGACCGGTCCTCTGGTTCGGAAGCTCGCCGCTGAAAGCATGGAGTTGCGGTCGCGCAGGAGGCTCGGGACGTCGGACGGGCTCACTTGAGCTGGCATTCGCCGGCGGCGCGGGCGGTGTGAGCGCCATGTTCTGAGCGGCACAGGGGCCCGCCGATGCGAGCGCGGCACCCAGGATACCGGCCCCGTAGATCCATCTCGACATGGTCAAGCCTCCCCGACCACCGTCAACGCAGCGGCAGGGCTTGGGGTTCATACGGATGATGGCGCAACGATGCAGAAGAGAGCCGGGCGGGTCAGCCCGTGCCGGCATTCGCCGCGAGCCAGTCCATGAGCCCGGACAGGGAGCGGAAATTGGCGACGGCATGGACGGCCGCGTCCGGCACGGCGTCCCGCGCCATGGTCGCCAGGGCATGGCCGGGGCCGAGTTCGAGCACGGCCCGCGCCCCGGCCTCGCGGATGCCATCGAGACAGGCCGCCCAATCGATGGTCTGCGAGATCGCTTCGGCCAGTTTGTCGAGCCCTTTGGCGGCGTCGAAGACCGGGGCACCATCGAGACCGCTGAGGAGGCGAGGCGGCGGCGACGGGCCGAGGCGAGACGGCGGCAGGATCTCGGCCCGCGCCAGCTCCGCGCGAAACCGCGCGCTGGCCGCCGCCAGGAGCGGCGTGTGCGAGGGTGTATGGACCGGCAGAACCACGGCCCGCGCCGCCCCCGAGGCGAGCGCCCGAGCACAGAGCGATTCGAGATCGGCCACCGCCCCGCCGGCGACCACGCTGTCGGCGGCGTTGAGGATGGCGAGATGGCAGCCGTGCTCCTCGACCAGGGCCGTGACCCGCGCGCGCGACAGGCCGCGAAGGCCCGCGAGCCCGTAGCCCGGCCCGCTGGCCTCATCCATCGCCTCGGCTCGCGCGGCGGCCAGATGCAGGATCGAGGCGGGGGAGAACCGCCCCGCGCAGCCCCAAGCGGCGAGATCACCGATGCTGTAGCCGGCGAGGACCACACGACCGGGATACCTCTCCCGTAGGACGCTCCATGCGGTGAGGCCGGCGACGCAGCACAGGATCTGACCGGTGCGGTTCCCGTGCAGGGCCGGGCCGCCCGTCCGGGCGAAGTCGCGCGGGTCGGCGCCGAGGAGGGGCGTCGCCGCCGCGAAGATGTCCTGAGCGGCGGGATGATCGTCCACGAGATCGAACATGGCGGGATTCTGCCCACCCTGGCCCGAGAGCAGGACCGCGAGACTCATGCCGCCTCCAGTCCATCGACGAACAGGGTCATGGCGAGGAGGTCGGCGCTGCCGCCGGGGCTTAGGTTTCGGGCGACGAAGGCCCGGTGGACGGCCTCCGCTTGTGCCCGCCAATCGTCCCGCGCGACGCCTCCCCCGGCGAGGAAGGCGGTGGCCGTGGCGCGGGCGAAGGCATAGCCCGCCTCGCCGCCGCGATGGAGCAGGTTGGTATCCTCGAGATGGGCGATCAGGGCGAAGCAGGTCTCGACGCGAGCCGCCTCCTCGTCGCCCGGGCGGAGATGCCGCGCCCGGCGCAGGGCGGGCAGCCCAACCGTGTAGAGGGTCGGAAATCCGGCCGCAGCTTCGGCGGGCGCGCCGCCGATTCCGTAGCGCCGCCGCGCCGCCGCTCCCGGCGCATGGAGCAGGACGGGTCCGGCCAGGATCGCCTCGCCGAAATGCTCGCTCACGTGGCGCCCGAGCGCTCCCGGCGGCAAGCGGCAGGCCGTGTGGGCGAGGGCGCCCGCGGCAGCGGTAAGCAGGCCGAGGCCGAAGATGGCGCCGCGATGGGTATTCACCCCGCCCGTCGCCTCCCGCATGGCGGTTTCGGCCTCGATGCCGATCCGGCGCAGGGTGGGCATGCCGGCCCCTACGGCTCCGGCATCCGCCAACTCGGCGAAGTAGGGCAGGAGGGCCGTGGCACTGGCGCGAAAGGTGCCGGCATCCATGTCGGCATGGCTGCCGCGATCCACATGGCTGACGAGGCCGGGCTTCGGATAGGTCTCGACTTCGAGGCGCAGGGACTCGACCGCGCATTCCGCGATGTCGCCGGGGCTGAGCGGAATCCGGGCGCCCCTGACCGGAGAGCGGGCGCGGGCGATCATGACGCCGCCTCCCGGAGGAACGACGCGGCGGGGCGCAGGGCCAGGCTCTCCCGCCCCTTGCACAGGACGGTTCCGCCGATGGGAGCATCGAGCAGTTCGCGCCAGTTGATGCCGGCCCGGTCGGGCAGGACGATCTCGCCATCGAGACGCATCGGCGCGCCCGCCTCGATCCGTGCGAGGCCCTGCAGAAAGCGAGGATCGACCCGGCCAGAGACCGGCCAGAGTAGGTCGAGATCGGAGCCCGACCCGAGATAGGGAAGACCGGTCAGCACCTGCCACGACAGGCTTCCGAACACGGTCGGCACGAGGCCGTATCCACGGGCGAGGTTGGCCAGATCGTCGATGACTGATCTCCAGGCCGGCGGTGCGGTCTCCCGCGCGCTCTCCAGGGTGACCGGTGCAAGCCGGCTCGCGGCGGCAATCGGCAAGGCGAGGCCGATCCGGCGCTTGCCGGCGGAAGGCGGCAGCGGCAGGCCGGCGGGGATGTGGTCCGCAGGCTCGCCAGGATCGCGGCGTCGGGTGATGACCGGCCAGCCGCGACGGGCCCATTCGGCGAGATGGGGAACGCCATCGAGATCCTGGCGGCCGGCGACGAGGCGCTCCCAGGATGCCGGGTCGACGCGCAGGAGGTCGTGGCGGGCCAGACCCGACGCCTCGTCCTCAGTCACGGCGTGCCACGTCGCCCGTCGCCGCCCGCACAACCCGCCTGGCGATGTCCTGCGCCATGAGCCGCCCGCCGCGCTCCTGGCCGAGGACGTCGCGGCCATCCGTTGTGGAACTCCCGGCGATGAGGGCTTCGATCTGGGGACCGAGCGGTGCCGTGGGGTCGAGCACGGCATGGACCGCCCCGGCCTTCACCATGTTGTCGAGGCCGGGCGCGAAGACGGAGGTGGATGTCGCCATCTCTTCCAGCCGTTCGAGGGGGAGCTTCGTGACCCGCGCCACGGAGGGCAGATCCATCACGCTCGGATGGGCGCCGGGCAGGGCGGCGAGCACCCGTGTCGCCAGGGCGGTGGCGATGAAGGCACCGGCCGCCGTGTGCCCGTAGACGAGGCCGATCGTGGGGTGGCCGCTGGCATCGGCGAGGAGCAGCGCCTTGGCGAGATGGGCGAGATATTCGTTGAGGCCGAGCAGCTCGTCACGGCGACTCATGCGCTGGCTGTCGGAATCCACGGCGACGAGGATCGGCGTCCCGCCGCCCCGGCGCACCACGTCGAGGACGCGCCCGGCGAGGATGCAGGCACCCTCGATCCCGAGCGGGGTGTTGCCGTCGATCCCGACCACCGCGAGACGGCCCGCCCCGAAAGGCCCTTCGCCGCCGATGAGGCCGTCCTCGACCTCGACGCAGTGCCCCTCGGGAAACAGCGAGGCCAGGATTTCAGCGAGCGTCATGGGGCGCCTCCGGCAGTCGGGCGAGAAGGGCGTCGAACCGGTCCGTGTCCAGGCCCGGCACGGCGGCGGGATCGTTCACCCCGAGGCGGCTCCAGATCTCGGTGGCGTCGCGGGCATCGCCGAACCGGTCGAGGCGGGCTTCGAGGCGGGCCTGTTCGGCCTCCAGGGTGGCGAGATCGAAGGCCGGCGCCTTGCCGATCTGTTCGCGGGCCGCATCGCGAAACGCGCGAATCGTATCGTCCGCGAAAGCGTCCGCTCCGCCGATGAGGCGGCGGTGCTTTCCGCCCATGGTGCGCCAGACCAGCGCCCGGTCGCGGGAATCGAACTCCTCGGCTCCCCTGTTGGTCTCGATCACCTCCGGGCCGGAGACGCTGATGCGTCCGCCCTCCGAGACCACGAGGCGCGAGCAGGTGCCGGCGATGAGGCCGCCGCCGCCGTAGCAGCCGGCGCGCCCGCCGATCAGCCCGATCACCGGCACGCCGGCCCGGCGCAGATCGGCGAGGGCGCGCATGATCTCGGCGATGGCGGTCTCGCCGGCATTGGCCTCCTGTAGCCGGACGCCGCCGGTATCGAACAGGATCAGCACCGCCGCCGGCTTCACCGCGAGCGCGGCCCGCATCAGGCCGACGAGCTTCGCGCCATGGACCTCGCCGAAGGCCCCGCCCATGAACCGGCCCTCCTGCGCGGCCAGGAGGACGAGCGAACCGTCGAGGCGCCCGCGTCCCACCACGATGCCGTCGTCGAAGGCGCGCGGCAGGTCGAAAGCGGGCAGGTGCGGACTCATCACCCGCTGTTCGGGGCCGAGGAATTCCTCGAACGAACCGGGATCGACGAGGGCGTCGAGGCGGGCGCGGGCGCTGGCCTCGTACCAGCTCTGGTCGAGGGGATCGGCGGAGAGGGAGACGGGGCTCATCGCCATCACACGGCCTCCATCAGCCGGGCACCCTGGAGCAGGCGCAGGGTCACGGTGTCGGGCCGTGCCCCGCCATCGTTGATGGTGATTCGCAGGCCGCCGGGCTGCCGGCGCGCCACGAAATCGGAGACCACCGCCTCCCAGACCGATCCGTATCCGTTGATCGCGGTATCGATGTCGACGGTGCATTCGTCGGGTGCGAGGCTCCGCTCCATCAGCACTTCGAGATTGCCGGAGGCGACCACGCCGGTGATCGCCTGGGCCTTGGTGCCGGGCAGGGGCTTTGCCGTCCGATGCCGGAAGGTCAGCTTTTCCATGGGGGCGCTCCCTCACCAGTTCCGGAACTTGGCCGGCGGCTCGTAGAGGCCGCCCGACCAGTGCACGAGATCCTTGATCGACCGCGCCGCCAGGAGCGAGCGGTCGGCATCCAGGGGATCGATGCCGAGATCCTCCGGCCGGCGAATGATGCCGCGCGCCCGCAGC
The DNA here is from genome assembly GCF_017355285.1 of Methylobacterium sp. SD274. Classification (NCBI taxonomy): domain Bacteria; kingdom Pseudomonadati; phylum Pseudomonadota; class Alphaproteobacteria; order Hyphomicrobiales; family Methylobacteriaceae; genus Methylobacterium; species Methylobacterium sp. SD274. The sequence continues at coordinate 109,164 of NZ_JADIJP010000010.1, forward strand.
GCCTCGACCATGGCTTGGTCGCGCCCGCGCCCGACATCGGTGTAGCCGGCGACCCCGCGGATCGCCTGCTCGCGCTCGTCGAGCGTCCGGCATAGGAGCAGGTTGGCGATACCCTCTTCCGTGACGATGTGGGTCACGTCGTCGGCGTAGACCATGACGGGGGCGAGTTCGAGATCGAGCTTGCGCGCCAGTTCGAGGGCGTCGAGCCGCTCCACGAAGGCGGGGACCAGCTTGTCGCCGAAGGTCTCGACCAGCTGCACCACGAGCTTGCGGCCCCGGCGTAGCGCCGGATCGCCGGTGCCGCCGGCCTCCTCGCCGGCCTTCATCCAGGGGTCCGAGGGGTGGCGCCTGCCATGGGGATCGGAGCCCATGTTCGGCGCGCCGCCGAACCCCGCCACCCGGTTGGTGGTGACGGTGGAGGAATTACCCTGGAGATCGATCTGCAGGGTCGAACCGATGAAGAGATCGCAGGCATAGAGCCCCGCCGTCTGGCAGAAGGCGCGGTTGGAGCGCAGGCTTCCGTCGGAGCCGGTGAAGAACACGTCCGGCCGCTCGCGGATGTAGCGGTCCATCCCGACTTCCGAGCCGAAACAGTGAATCTGCTCGACCCAGCCCGATTCGATGGCCGGGATCAGGCTCGGATGCGGGTTGAGTGCCCAGTGGGTGGCGATCTTGCCCTTGAGACCGAGCCGCTCGGCGAAGGTCGGCAGCAGCAATTCGATGGCGGCGGTGCCGAAGCCGATGCCGTGGTTGAGGCGGCGGATGCCGTATTCGGCGTAGATCCCCTTGATCGCCATCATGGCCATCAGGATCTGCGTCTCGGTGACCGCCGCCGGATCGCGGGTGAAGAGCGGCTCCACGTAGAACGGCCTGTCGGCCTCGACTACGAAATCCACCCGGTCGCCGGGGATGTCGACACGGGGGACCCGGTCGACGATTGCGTTCACCTGCGCGATCACGACGCCGTTCTTGAAGGCGGTCGCCTCCACCACCGTCGGCGTGTCCTCGGTGTTGGGGCCGGTATAGAGGTTGCCGTCACGATCCGCCGAGACGCCCGCGATGAGGGCGACGTTGGGTGTGAGATCGATGAAGTAGCGCGCGAAGAGTTCGAGATAGGTGTGCACCGCGCCGAGCGCGATCTGCCCGCCATAGAGCATCCGGGCGATGCGAGCGCCCTGCGGCCCGGAATAGGAATAGTCCAGGCGCCGGGCGATGCCCTGCTCGAAAATATCGAGATGCTCGGGCAGCACGATCCCGGACTGAACCATGTGCAGGTCGTGGACCCGCGCCGGGTCGCAGGCGCTCAAGCCCCTCGCGAGGCAATCCGCCTGTTTCTGGTTATCGCCTTCGAGGCAGACCCGGTCGCCCGGCAACAGCACCGCTTCCAGCAGGTCGACCACCGCCGAAGCGGACACGACTTTGCCCTCGGCATGGGCGCGGCCGCGCTCGATCCGCGCGTCCCTGGCATTCCGCTGCACCCGCCAATCGGCCATCCGATCCGCCTCTCGTCATCCGGCCCCGCATCGGCGGCGACCGTGGGAACGCGCGGCCAGCGACAGGTCGCGGACCGTCTCGTATCGCGCCATGCGTACCCCGTCTGGCGACCAAGTCAATTCTGGGTATACCGATATGGGTTATCGGCGAGGTAAAGAATACGAGATGGCAATAAGACGAGGCCTCGGCATTCCGGGCGTGCTAGGATCCTCCCTCTCCCGCTTGACGATCCGCCCCATCTGGGATGAGGGACATCGTAAGGCGGTCCGGCAATACAAGCGGGGAGGGGACGACGATCATGGACGGCATCGCCGAGGAGCGGGGGCTTCTCTCCGACCTGATCCGCAACGCCCTGACCGACGAGATCGCCGCCGGCACCCTGAGCGCGGGCACGGCCCTCGACGAACAGGACCTCGCCGACCGCTTCGGCGCCTCCCGGACGCCGGTGCGGGAGGCGTTGCGCCAGCTCGCCTTCAACGGGCTCGTGGAGTTGCGCCCGCGCCGGGGCGTCGTCGTCACCCGGATGACGCCGGAGCGGATCATGGACATGTTCGAGGCCACCGCCGAGTTCGAGGCGATGTGCGTGCGCCTCGCCACCTACCGGATGACACCGCTCGAGCGCAGCCACCTCATGGACCTGCATGCCCAATCGGAAGCGATGGTGGAGGCGGGCGATGTGGACGCCTACGACACGCTGAACCGCGGCTTCCACGAGGCCCTCTACGGCGCCACCCATAACGGCTTCCTGCTGGAACAGGCGCTCGCCTTGCGCACGCGGCTCTCGGGGTTTCGCCGCACGCAGCTGCGCCATGGCGAGCGGATCCGGACCTCCCGCGCCGAGCACGGCGAGATCCTGGCGGCCATCGCCGAGGGCGACGGCGACGCCGCTGCGAGGCGGATGCGCGCCCACATGCTCAACGCCGCCAGCGCCATCGGCCATTACATCGCCGAGCATGCCGGCGCGTGAAGCGATCAATCGCGACGGCGGACAGGATGGGTTCCGCCAGTCGTACTTTGGTTTGGAATTTGCTCCGGGCCAGCGGCGGCGTTCGAGCCTTGCGAAAAGTTGGGCGACCCCGCTGGCCCTTGCCCATGGCGGACAATATGGTTGCCGGGAGTAGTTGGAGGTTTAGCCATGCGCCGTCGTCGATCCGTTGTCGCAGCAGTATTTTGCACAACTATACTTGTGATCGCGGCGACCCCTTCCGTTTCCAAGGCTGATGTTTCGTCGAAAAGCTTGAAGCCTGTACCCCTCGCCCCGGATACGGTCAGGAAGGTCGTGAGCGGCATCGCCACCGAGCTGAGGGAGGGATACGTATTCCCCGATCTGGGAAAGCAGGCCGCGGATGCAATCCAACGTGATCTGGATGCCCATGCCTATGCGAAGGCGAGCGATCCCGGCGAGTTCGCCACGCAACTCACCGAACGCCTGCGGTCGCTGACCAGCGACAACCACGTGAGGGTGATCCATGGCGATCCCTTCGCGAACCGGCCCAAGCCTTTGGACATGCGAGGGGCCGGCTTTCAGGTGAAGCGGTTGGAAGGCAACGTCGGATACATCCACCTCGCCAGCTTCGTTCCACCCGGGGATTTCAAGCCGGCCGCCGACAAGGCGATGCAGGACCTATCGGACACCGCTGCGCTCATCGTCGACATGCGCGACAATGGCGGCGGCCATCCGGCTTCCGTCGCCTACCTCGTCAGCTTCTTTCTCGATCCAAGCCAGCGCGTTCACATCAATGATCTGATCTGGCGCAATCGCGGGACGACGAGTTTCCGAACGGAGTCGTTCTGGAGTTCGCCCACCCACGTGAGCTACCTCGGCAAGCCGGTCTACGTGTTGGTCGGTCCCAAGACATATTCGGCAGGCGAGGAGTTCGCCTACGATCTACAGGCCCTGAAACGCGCGACCATCGTCGGTGAGAAAACGCGCGGGGGCGCCAATCCGGGTGGCCTCAACGAGCTCGGCTCGGATTTCTTCGTCGTCGTGCCGACCGGCAGGGCAGCGAATCCGATAACGGGCGGCAACTGGGGCGGTGTCGGCGTGAGCCCGAATGTGGCGGCCACCTCCAAGGTCATGCAAGAAGCGGCGCTGGCTTTGGCGACGCGCGACAGCAAGTTGTAGGGCCGGCACGTGCACTTTCAGCTCGTCCTTTCGGGAAAGCGGAAAGGAAAGACATCACCCGCTCCGTCGCCCACAGCCATACCGCACACCGAGACACCACCGATCCGCTCGCCACGTTGACGGCGCGCGAACCCGTGCCGTAAGGCCTCATCATGCGGAAGCTCTCGCCAGGGACGGCCGGCCTGCGCGCGATCATCGCCATGATCGCGCTCTACGGCCTGTGCCTCCAGGCCTTCCTCGGCACGATGGCGCCACCGGCCCCTGCGGGATGGGAAGGCGCCCTTTGCGGGCATGACGCTCCGGACGATCCCGCCGATGCGAGCCCGGCCTGCGCGCATGCGTGCTGCACGGCGGCCCATGCGGGACCGCAGGCTCCGGGACAGGACACGGCCTTCGCGACGGTGGTCTGGCAGGCTCGCCCCGCCCCGCTTCCGCCACGTCCGGACGTGGTGGTCCCCGCCGCGCGGGCACCGCCCGACCAATCCATCGGATCGCGAGGTCCGCCTTCCGCCTGAGAGATCAGACCGTTTCGATCGCTCAGACCCGGATTGTTCCCGATGACCCCATCGTCCCAGGGCGGCGCCCACGCATTTCGCGGGGCCGACGCCATGCGCGTATCCCGCGACAGCATCTATCGCGCCGTCTGGCGCTGGCACTTCTACGCCGGCCTGCTGTGCCTGCCCTTCCTCGTCCTGCTCTCGACGACCGGCGCGATCTACCTGTTCAAGGACGAGATCAACGCCACGCTCTTCGCCCACCGGACCGAGGTGACGGCGCAGAACCGGGCGCCCGTGAGCGCGAGCCGCCTCGTCTACACCGCCTCCGAAGCGGTTCCGGGCGGTGTGCCAGTCTCCTTCACCGGCCCGGCCTCCGCGACCGCCTCCACCCTCGTGACCATGAGGGAGGGCGGCAGCCGGATTCAGGTCTACCTCGACCCCTACAACGCCGACGTCCTCGACGTCGTGAACACCGAGAACGACCCGATGATGGTGGTGAGGCGCCTGCACAGCCTCAGCTATTTCGGCACGGTCGCCAACGGGATCGTGGAGGTAGTGGCAGGCTTCGCGATCATCCTCGTCGTCACCGGCACCTATCTGTGGTGGCCGCGCGGGCAGGGGGGTGGTGTCGTGACGATCCGCGCGAGGCCGTCCAAGCGGGTCTGGTGGCGGGACCTGCATGCGGTGACGGGCCTCGTGGCCGGCGCCGGCCTGTTCTTCCTCGCGATCACCGGCCTGCCCTGGTCGGTCTGGTGGGGCCAGCAGGTCCGCGCCCTGTCCAACGAAGCGGGGCTCGGCCAGCCGCGCGCCCTGTGGGCGGGAAGGGCGGTGTCCGCCGTGCCGATGAAGGACCGGCTGACCCAGGCGGGCTGGACCATGGAGGACGCGCCGATGCCGGTCTCGCAACCGGCGGACGCGCCCGCCATCGGCCTCGACCGGGCCTTGGCCATCCTCGACGGCCTCGGCATGCCACGCGGCTACGAGGTCGCGCTGCCCGAGGGACCCACCGGCATCTATGCCGCCGCGATCTACCCGCGCGACGTCGACCGCCAGCGGCTGATCTCCCTCGACCAATATACCGGCGCCCCTCTGGTGGACGTGGCCTTCGCCGATCTCGGCGGCGTCGGGCAGGCGATCCAGTACGGAATCGGCCTGCACAAGGGCGAGTATTGGGGCCGCCTGAACCAGTTGGCGATGCTCGCCTTCTGCCTCGCCACGATGCTGCTCAGCGTCACAGCCGGAACTATGTGGTGGAAGCGGCGGCCGGCGGGCGGTCTCGGCGTCCCGCCCTGGCCGCGCGACCGCCGGATCGCCGCCACGGTCACCGCCCTGGTCCTGGGTCTCGGCGCGCTGTTTCCACTGACCGGCCTCGCCATCCTCGCCATGATCGGGCTCGACTTCGGCATCCAGGCCCTCCGGCGCCAAGCGCAGCGACCGGCGGCGGCCTGACGTCATCGACGCGGGAGCAGCCCCCGTGAGCGACCTCATCCGCCAGTTTCGCGCCCTGCGCGCCCTGCGCCTCTGCCTCGGCAGCGGGTTGATCCTGCTCGCCCTGTGGGGACAGGCGATCGCGCCGCTGGCCGGCTTGCGGATGATGGCGGACCACGCCGTACCGGGAGCCTCGGTCGACCCGCTCGTGCTCTCGGCGATCTGCGGTCATGCGGAGGGCTCCGCCGCCATCGGGGATCAGTCTCCCGTCGCGCCGGCCTGCAAGGCCTGCCCGCTCTGCGCGGTCGGGCTGTCGAGCCCCCTCGTTCCCCAAGCGCCATCGGTGGCGCGGCGCCAGGGATGGCACGCGCTGGCCTGGCCGATCCCGCCGCCATCCGAGCCGGCCCGTCCGCATCGCCCGGCCGGCCAGCCGCGCGCACCGCCGACCGCGTCCTGATCCAGCGCGCGCCGTCTCCCCACGGCGCATCCCCTCTGCCGCGATCCGGAATGCTCCCCTCGATGTCATCCCCCCGTCCCCCTCATGCCGCCCGCCGCATCGGCGCCCGGCATGCCCTCCTCGCCCTCGCCGCCCTGCCGCTCGCGAATGCCGACGCCCTGGCGCAAGCCGCCGAGGACGGCGTCACGCTGCCGGAACTCTCCGTCGTCGGAGAGCCAGGCCGGAGCGGCTTCGGCGTCGCCTCGCCCCAGGGCTCGGCCCCCAGCGTCATCGAACAGCCCGTGGGGCAGGTGGTGACGCAGGTCGGGCGCAGCGGGACGATCGACAATCGCCCCGCCACCGATATCGGCTCGGTCCTCGTCAACAGCCCAGGCGTCACCGTGCGCCAGGGCAACGGCGCGCGCGACGTCGTCATCTCGATCCGGGGCAACAACGCCCGCTCCACCGGCGTCACCAAGAACATGGTGGTTCTGGAGGACGGGTTCATCCTGACGCAGCCGGACGGGGCCTCCCGCTTCGATCTCGTCGATCCGCGCGCCTATTCCCGCATCGACGTGTTTCGCGGGCCGCAATCGGCCCTGTTCGGCAATTACGCCACCGGCGGCGCGCTGGCCTTCCGGACGCGGACCGGCCGCGAGATCAACGGCTACGAGATCGGTACCGAGGCGGGCAGCTTCGGCTATCTGAGCAATTACTTCACCGTGGGCGGCGCCAGCGGTCCGGTGGAGATCAGCCTGTTCGCCAGCGACGCGCGCGGCAATGGCTACCAGGACCATTCCTCCTACGACACCCAGACCATCAACCTGCTGGCGAGCTACACGCCCACCCCGGACAACCGCTTCACCCTGAAGGTGATCAACAACCAGGTGAACGCGGATCTTCCCGCCCGCTCCTCCCTCGACCAGTTCGGCATCAATCCCTATCAGCGCGGCTGCGCGGCTGCGGCCACCGCCGCCCCGGGCTGCACGCTCACGAACCTGCGCATCAATGGGGCCTTCGGCGCCACCGTGCCGGTGACGGCGGACGAGGGCGCCTTCGGGCGCAAGGACCGCCGCACCATCGTGGCGGCGCGCTGGGAACACGATATCGACGCGCAGACCACATGGCGCACGCAGCTCGGCTTCGACGAGCGCAACTTCAACCAGCCCTTCTATACGTCCTCGTCGCGCGGCTCCTATCCGTCCTGGAACTTCCTCACCGACCTGACCCGGCGCGGCGACCTCTTCGGCCTGCCGGCGGTGGGCTACGTGGCGCTCGCCTACAACACCATCGACAACCACATCACGACCTTTAACCGCGCCCCCTATGGCGGACCGACGCTCGGCGCGCTGATCGGCGACCAGGAGGCCGTGCAATCGAATCTCGGCGGCCGTGCAAGGACGGAGGTCGCGCTCTCGGACCAGTGGACCGGCGTCCTCGGCATCGCGGCGGAGAACACCACCATCACCGGGCGCAACCTCGCCTACGGCTATTCGGCGGCGGGACGGACGACGACGGTGGCCACGACCGACCGCAGCTTCCTCAACGTCGCGCCCGAACTCGCCCTGGTCTACCGGCCGAACGCCGCCTGGGCCTTCCGGGGGCGGGCCGCCACGGGCTACACCACGCCGGCGGCGAGCAACCTGTTCATCACCCCCGCCGGCCTTCCGGGCAGCAACACCCAGCTTCAGACCCAGGAGAATCTCGGCTTCGATCTCGGCGCCGACTGGACTCCGACAGAAAATCTGCGCCTCAGCCTGACCGGTTTCTACGAGTTCTTCCGCAACGAGCTCGTGTCGCAATCCCCCGGCGCCGGGCTCCTGAGCTACACGTTCAACGCCCCGGCCTCGGAGCATCGCGGCATCGAGTTCGCGGCCGACTGGGCCTTCTCACCCGGATGGCGCGCGGTCGCCGCCTACACGTTCGACGACCAGATCTATACGACATACACCGAGCAACTCAGCGCCGGAGCCTTCACCGAAAGGTTCGACCGCGCCGGCAACGCCATCCCGGGCGTGCCCGCCCACCAGCTCCTCGCCCGTATCGGCTACGACCAGCCGACAGGGCCGCTCGCCGGCCTCGGTGCCTATGTGGAAGCGGTGGTCCAGGACGGCTTCTTCCTCGACAACGCCAACCAGTTGAAGGCGCCGGGTTACACCGTCGTCAATGCCAACGTGCATTACGCGGCCGACCTTCCCGGCGGATACGCCAAACGCATCAGCCTCTATGCGGAAGTCCGCAACGTCTTCGACGAGACCTACATCTCCTCGGCCCAGAACCTCGCGAACTCCCTCAGCGCCACGAGCGGCCTGCAGAACGGTGCGGGCGTGCTCGCCGCCACCACGGGCTCGGTCTTCGCCGGGGCGCCGCGCAACGTGGTCGCCGGGATGAGGCTGTCCTTCTGAAAACGCCGACGGGCCGGATAGGGCATCCGGCCCGTCATTGTCGGGACGATCGCGGGGTCAGCGCCTCAGCGGACCCTTGTCACCACGTCACGCGCGCCGTCACCAGGGCCTGGAACGGCTCGCCCACGGCCACCAGCAGGTTGCTGGCCGCCGATGACGTATAATAGGTCTCGTCGAACAGGTTCTTGAGGTTGAGCTGGATCGTTGTCGCCCGACCGTTCACCGCCGTGCGATAGGCCAGGAAGGCATCGCAGACGAGGTAGTGGGGCATGGTGAAGGTGTTGGCGGCATCGCCCGGCCGCTCGCCGATGTAACGGGTACCGAAGCCGGCCTCGAGGAAACCGGGGCCGAGGCGCATGGAGCCGAGCTCGCCCTCCCGCGTCACTGCGCCGAACTGGTGGGTGAGGAAGGCAGAGGCCGTCACGCGCGGCGTGTTCTGAAGCTCCTTGCCCGCAAGGATGGGATCCTCGGTCACGAGGGCCTGGGTGAAGCCGTAGCTTCCGATCACCGCCCAATCGGGCAGGATCTGGCCGGCGAAATCGAGTTCGAACCCGCGCGAACGGGCCTTGCCGGCGGTGGTGGCGAGCCGTGCCCCGTCCACCACCTGGGTGACCAGCACATTGGCCTTCTCGACGTCGAACATGGCTCCCGTCACGGTGAGGCCGGGGCCGAGATCCGCCTTCACACCGACCTCGTAGGCCTCGCCTTCCTCGGGGGCGAGGGAGCCGTTGGTCTCCAGATCGGTGACGTTGGGCCGGAACGAGCGGCTGAAGCTGCCATAGAGCGAGAGGTCGGGCGTCAGCTTGTAGACGATCCCGGCACGCGGGACCGGCTGCACGCCGTTGATGTCGGTGGTGACCACGGACGGTCGTCCGGCATAGGCGAGCTGATCGTAGATCTGCGCGCTGATTCCGGCCACCAGGATGAGCTGGTCGGTGAGGTGGAACGAGTCCTGGAGATAGAGGCTGGTGTTGTTGAGCCGGTCGCGGACGTCGCTCCCCGTGAGCGAAACCTGGCTCGACGGGCCGAGGCGATCATAGATCGGGTCGAAGACGTTGAAGCCGCCCTGGTTCGCTCCGCGAATGGTGGTCTTGCGGAAGTAATCCACCCGCTCGTACATCGCGCCGGCCAGGATGTCGTGCCGCAGGCCGAACGTGTCGACGCGTCCGGTCAGGTCGAGGCGTGCCACATGCGCGTTGAAGTCGCCGCCCTGGGTCGAGTCGGCCCTTCGGGTCAGCATGCCCCTCTCGGCATTGTACGAGACCGCGCGGACCTGATTGTCGTCGTAGCCGAGATGGCTGAAGCTGTAGCCGAAATGCAGCCGCCAATCGTCGTTGAAGCGATGCTCGATGTCGAGGCTGGCGAGATGGCTGGTGGCGTCGACGCTGCTGAAGCGTTCGTCGAAGCGGCGGTCGCGCGGGACCTTCAGGGGACGGCCGGTGCGCGGATCGAAGATGGTGCCGCGGTCGAATGGAATATTATAATGCGAGAACTCGTAGGCCACCGTCACCTTGGTGTCGTCGCCCTTCCAGGTGAGTGATGGTGCCACGACCTGTCGTTCGATCGCTCCGAAATTGCGCCAGTATTGATAATCCTGGAAATCGCCGACCACCCGGTAGGCGAGGTTGGTGCCTTCGATCGGCCCGGTCACGTCGGCCTGGACGAGACCGCCGCCGAAGCTCGTCCCGGTGATGCCGAGGGCGCCGTGTGACGTGAATTCGGGACGCTTCGAGACGAGGTTGATGAGACCTCCGGGCTCTGAGATGCCGTAAAGCAGGGAGGCCGGCCCTTTCAGCACCTCCACCTGCTCGATGGCGTAATTGAAGTTCTGCTGCAGGACCGTACGGCGGCCATCCCGCAGGATCGAGCTGTCTCGCGTGGTCCCGAATCCGCGCCGGATCACGCCTTCCTGCGTGCCCCCGAGGCTGTTGGCCTGGGCGGTGCCGCTGACGTTCCGCAGGGCCTCGTCGAGGGAGAGGACGGCCTGGTCGCGCAGGACCGTGGCGGGCACCACGGCGATGTTGGCGGGCGTGTCGAGGAGCGAGGTGTCCGACCCGGCCCCGAAACTGGTGCGCCGGGGCTGATACCCGATGGTCCTCCGGCCATCGCCGTCGACGGTGATCTGATCGAGGGACACGGCCATCGGGGACGCGGCCTGCACCACGGGGCCGTTCTGGGCCCAGGCCGTGTCCGCGAGGACGAGGGCGGCTCCGCCCGCCAGCAACCACGGCAAGCGGTTGGCGGCTCGGCGGTCGAGCCCCACCGCGTTTGTCAGGCATCCTGTTTGGTCTTGCATTGTCGGCTCCGGAAACACTCCGGGATCACAAGTATTACCAATGATATATTCTGACAATATCCAGTAGAAACATTGTAATTCTTCTAAATATGCAATTTATTGATAAATAAATAGGCGATATTTTTCATAGCAACCGATATTTCATGCGTCAGTAAATTTCTACTGCTTTGCCCTGCATGCACAATAGCCTGATTATCGACGGCGCAAGGCGATGTGCGTCCGATCGCATCCCCCTCGGAGGCAAGCGGAATCGAGCGCATCGCGGAGTCGGCGGATTGTGCAACGCGGCCGGATCGAGCTCAGGCAGGGCACTCGCGGACGGTCAGGGTGGTAACCGTAAGATCACATCTTGTCGGGAACTGGGACCGGGCGCCCCGACACCTCAGCAAGGTTGTAGCCTTCCCATGCGGAACGGCTTAGGGCGATCGGCAAAGCTGGCGGTCTCCTGAGAGCTGCCGCGACGAAGGAGTTTCGGATGACCAGACGCGGCTACAAGGGGGCCATCATCGCCGCCGGCCTCGGTGCCCTGGCCTGCATGGCCGGCACGGCGCAGGCGGCCCAATGCGGCAACACGGCCAGCGGTTTCGAGGCGTGGAAGACCCAGTTCGCGCAGGAAGCGAAGGGACGCGCCAGCGCCGCGAGCCTCGCCGCCCTGATGGAGACCTCCTATTCCGGCGCCACCATCTCTGCCGACCGGGGCCAGAAGAGCTTCCGCCTGACCCTCGACCAGTTCCTGGCCAAGCGCGGCGGCCCCACCATCGTCGCGCGCGGCCGCAAGCTGAAACAGACCAACGCGGCGTTGTTCGCCTCGATCGAGCAGCGCTACGGCGTGCCGGCCGGCCCGCTCCTGGCGATCTGGGGCATGGAGACGGGCTTCGGCGCCGTTCGCGGCAATATCAATACGCTCTCCGCCGTGGCGACCCTCGCCTACGATTGCCGCCGTTCGGACTTCTTCACCGACCAGCTCTACGCGGCTCTCACCCTCGTCGATCGTGGCATCCTCAACGCCTCGACCCGCGGCGCCGCCCATGGCGAGGTCGGCCACACCCAGTTCCTGCCCAAGAACGTGCTGACCTACAGCACCGGCGGAAGCCTCGACAGCGCCCCCAACGCGCTCAACGCCACCGCGAACTTCCTCAAGGGCCACGGCTGGAGGGCCGGAGCCGGTTACCAGCCGGGCGAGCCGAACTTCGCGGCCATCCAGGGATGGAACGCCGCCACCGTCTACCAGAAGGCGATTGCCCAGCTCGGACGCCAGATCGACGGCGAGTGACGGATTTTCGGGGCCCTGCGGGGCCCCGTTTTCGTTCGGTCGAGCCGATCGTTTCGGGGACACGCGCGGCGCCGCTTCCCTAAGCCCACCTTGACTTGGCCCGTGCCCGGTCGATCTTCCGGCTTCGACGATGGCGTCGCAGCAGGAAAACTCCATGGCCGGGATCGTTCTCGCGGGATTGATCGGGATGGTGGCGGGTCTGCGGACCTTGACCGCGCCGGCGGCCGTCGCCTGGGCGGCGCATCTCGGTTGGATCTCCCTCGACGGGAGCTGGCTCGCCTTTCTCGGATACCGCTCGACGGCCGTCATCCTCACCCTTCTCGCACTCGCCGAGTTCGTCACGGACACGCTTCCCGCCACGCCGAGCCGCACCGTGCCCGTGCAGTTCGCCGCGCGGATCGCGAGCGGCGCCCTTTGCGGCGGTGCGATCGGGACGGGCCTCGGACAGCCCGTCGCCGGAGCCCTGGCGGGCGCGGCGGGCGCCGTCATCGGAACGCTGGTCGGCTCCCGGGCGAGGGCGTGGATGGCCGCCTCCTTCGGTTCGGACCGGCCGGCCGCCTTCATCGAGGATGCCGTCGCCGTCATCGCTGCGATCCTCGTCACGAGCGCAATTTAGCACCGCGTCCGGGCTTCGCCTCCCGGCCCCGCCGACGGATTCGATCTCTTCCCGCCTTGCCGCTTCGTATCTCGTCCGTGACGGACGATAGAATTGTCGGCATCGAGGACCGGAAGCGCGATTGGTGCGTTGCAGTTCATCGTCACGCCTGACACCAGGACGCTCCGCCGTGGGGAGCGACAATCCGGGGCCGGGCGAGGAGAGGGCGATGACCTTTGCACCCCTCCGCCGCACGGCCGGACATATCCGGCTCCAGCCGGCGGCGGAGGGGGCAGGGACGTCGTGGCCGGGCCGGCAGGCACGGAGACCGATGTCTTCAATACGAGTGGTCGTGCGAGAGGGATCCAGGCCTCCCGAACGAACGATCACGCAAGCGCAGGCCCGAAGAGTCGGGTCGAGATGATGCCGGAGTTCCGTTGATGGCCAAGATCCTGCTGGTGGAAGATCATGAAGAGATCTGGGACTTCCTGTCCCGCCGTCTCAAGCGACGTGGCTACGACGTCATCCTGGCCCATGACGGCGAGGCCGGCGTGCAGCAGGCCCGCGCCGGACGGCCGGACGTGATCCTCCTCGATATGAACCTGCCCATCCTCGACGGCTGGTCGGCGGCCCGCGCCCTGAAATCCAGCGGCGATACCCGGGACATCCCGATCATCGCGCTCACCGCCCACGCCATGCTGGGCGACCGCGACAAGGCGATCCAGGCCGGCTGCGACGATTACCATCCCAAGCCCATCGACTTCTCCAAGCTCCTCACCCAGATCGGCGCGGCTTTGGGCGGCGCGGAAACGCCGGCCTGACCGACGGTCCGATCCAAGACTTCGCGCGTCCCGTCGGGACGGGGCTTCCACTGACACGCGTCGAGACGAGAAGACCCATCCTCCATGAGTGACGATCCCATCACCGCGCGCCTGATGCGGCAGGCGATGCCGGTGTTCACGATCCTGGCCTCGTGCCTGCTGGTCGTCACCATCGCGTCGATGCTGTATTTCGGCCGCGACATCATCGTACCCGTAGTCCTGGCGATCCTCCTCAGCTTCGTCCTGGTGCCCGCCGTGCGCGTGCTGAGGCGGGCGATGGTGCCGCGCGCCGCGGCGGCGCCCCTCGTGGTGGTGGCGGCTTTCGCGGCAATCATCGGGGTCGGGCTGCTCATCACCACCGAGGCGGGCCAGCTCGCCTCCGACCTGCCGCGCTACCAGATCACCATCCGCGAGAAGATCGCCTCGGTGAAGGAGGCGACCTCGGGCAGCGGAACCCTGTCGCGCATCGTCGACATGGTGCAGGACCTCGGCGAGGAACTGCAGCCCGCGGCCCCGAAGGACGAAGACCTTCCGGGCCGGTCGGGCAGCCGCGCCAACCCGCTCCACGTGGTGGTCGCGACCCCGCAGGCCGCCCTCGCCACGACGCTCGGCGCCTTCGTCGGACCGATCCTGCACCCGCTCGCCACCGCCGGCCTGATCCTCCTCTTCACGATCTTCATCCTGCTGCAGCGGGAAGACCTACGGAACCGCGCCATCCGGCTCGCCGGCTCGGGCGACCTGCGCCGCACCACGGCGGCCATCGACGACGCCACCAGCCGGCTCAGCCGGTTCTTCCTGGCGCAGCTCGCCCTTAACATCGCCTTCGGCGCGGTCATCGGCACCGGCCTCTGGTTCATCGGGGTGCCGAGCCCGATCCTGTTCGGCGTGCTGGCGGCGATCCTGCGCTTCGTGCCCTATATCGGCGGCGCGATCAGCGCCCTGCTGCCCCTGATCCTGGCCGCTGCGGTGGATCCCGGCTGGTCGATGGTTATCGCCACCGCGCTCCTGTTCCTCATCGTCGAGCCCATCGCCGGCCATGTTGTCGAACCGCTGCTCTACGGCCATTCCACCGGCCTCTCTCCGCTGGCGGTCATCCTGGCGGCCACGGTGTGGACCTTCCTCTGGGGACCGATCGGCCTCGTCCTCGCGACGCCGATCACGGTCTGCCTCGTCGTCCTCGGCCGCCACGTGGACCGGCTCTGGTTCCTCGACGTCATCCTCGGCGACCAGCCCGCTTTGGCGCCGCCCGAAATCTTCTACCAGCGCATGCTCGCCGGAGACCCGGCCGAGGCGATCGAGCAGGGCCGGCAGGTGCTGAAGGCGCGGGCGCTGGTGACCTATTACGACGAGGTCGTGCTGGCGGGCCTTCGCCTCGCGCAGGACGACCTCGCCCGCGGGGCCCTCGACCGGTCGCGCCAGAGCGAGGTCGGCGCGGCGATCCGCACCGTGGTCGACCGGCTCAAGCTCGCGCCGATCAAGCGGTCGGGCTCCGCCGCGAATGCCGAAGCGGCGGCGGCCATCGCCGCCGCCGGACCGGATCGCAGCAGCGCCGGCATCGTCCTGGCGCGGGACGATCTCGCTGCGAACTGGCGCGGCACCACCCCGATCCTGTGCGTCTCGAGCCGCGGTCCCTTCGACGAGGCGGCGACCCTGATGCTGAGCCAGATCCTCGGCCGCCATGGTCTGGCCGCCCAGATGACCTCGCTGGCCGACCTGCGCGCCGACAAGCGGCCGGAGCGCACCGACGAGATTGCGATGATCTGCTTCTCCTATCTCGAACCGGTCAGCCTCTCGCAGATCCGCCTCACCGTCCGCCAGGCCCGCAAGGAGCTTCCCGGTGTGAAGGTGCTCGTCGGGTTCTGGCGCGAGCGCGACCCTTCGACCCTCGACCGCCTTCGCCGGACCACCTCCGCCGACGTGCTGGTGACCTCCCTCAACGATGCCCTCGACGCGGCCCTGCGCTATGCCGCGCCGGAGCGGGCGGGACGCGGCTGAGGCCATGACCGCTCGCGACCCCGCCCAATCTCATGCCGCCACCGATGGGCTTCTGGCCGGTATCACGGAGGCGGATGGGCGTCCTTTCCGCGCGGATGAGGACCGGCTCGCCTTGTCCGGCCTCCGGGCCGGGCGCGAGGAGCTGCTGGCGCGCATCCCTCCCGGCGAGGCGGCTCCCCCATGGTGGGACGGCAGACATCGCGGCCTCGGCCTGTCCCGCGCGCATCTCGACGGAGCCGATCTCGTCGAGGCCGACCTGTCCGGCGCCAACCTGTCCGGCGCCTCCCTCGTCGGGGCGCTGGCGCGCTCGGCCCGGTTCGAAGGCGCGATCCTGGAGGAAGCGAATTTCAGCGAGGCCGATTGCAGCGGCGCGGATTTCACCGGCATCGTCGGCGGCGAAGCGCATTTCTCCGACGCCATGCTGGAGGACGCCAACTTCACGGGCGCGACGATGCGCTTCGCCCGGATGCAGCGTGCTCTTCTGGACGGCGCGACCTTCGCCCGTGCCGACCTCTGGGGAGCCGACTTCACCGGGGCGGATGCCGATTACAGCCGGTTCGATGGCGGCCGCCTCGATGAGGCGAACCTCTCCGACATGAACCTGACCTTCGCCAATTTCGACGGGGCGAGCCTCAAGAAGGCGCGTCTCACCGGCTCGCGCCTGCGCGGCGCCAGCCTCGCCGGCGTCGCCCTCGACGGGGCCGACCTGTCGGGGGCCGATCTGTCCGACACCAACCTCGTGCGCCTCAACCTGATGTCGTGCCGCCTGAATCATGCACGGTTCTCGGGTGCGCTCCTCACCGGTGTCCGCTTCCGGGTGGACCAACTCGGAGGCGCGGTCGGTGAGGAGATCGCGGGCGAATACGAGGCCGCGCAGGCGAGCTATCTCGCCATCGAGCACAACATGAAGAGCATCGGCAGCCATGACGAGGCGAGCTGGGCCTACAAGCGCGGCCGGCGCATGGGCCGGCTCCATGCCGGCGCCGAGGCGCGGGCGGCCTGGGCCCGACGGACCCGGGCGCCCCAAACCTGGAAGCCCGTCCTGCAATCGGGATATCGCTGGGTCGCCGACCGGTTCGTGGAATGGCTGTGCGATTACGGGGAGAGCCTGTCGCGCATCGCCCGTGCCTTCGTGATCCTGATCTTCGTCTTCGGCGCCCTGTTCGGCATCGCCGGCGGGCTGATCCCCGAGGGCGGCAGCGGGAGCGCGACGTACAATCCCCTCGACCTCCTCAGCTACAGCGCCCTCAACATGATGACGGCGAACCCTCCCGAGATCGGCGTCAAGCCGGTCGGGAGGTTCACCAACCTCCTCGTCGGGATCGAAGGCGCCGCCGGGATCATCCTGATGGGCCTGTTCGGCTTCGTGCTGGGCAACCGGCTGCGACGATAGGCATTCGCCGGACGCGCCGTCCCCCGCACACCACCGATCCGTCATCGACATCACCGCGAGCCGCCCCGATGAGCACCCCGACCTCCTCCCGTCGCCTCTGGCGCTGGCGCAGCCCCAAGACGGTTCCCACCGCCCTGAAGGGGATCCCCGGATCACCCGTCGCCTTCGCCCTGTTCGCGGTCGCCCTCATCGCGGGCCTCGCCAACTACGTGTTCGCCGAGCGCAGCCGAACGGAAGCCACCCGCCAGCACGACATCATCACGCTGAACGAGCGCCTGCTCTCGACCATGAAGGACCTCGAGACGGGCATGCGCGGCTACACCCTGACGGGGCTGCCGAACTACCTCACGCCCTACAAACGGGCGCTCGACACCCTCGACGGACAGATCGGCGAGCTCGACCGGCTGGAATCGGAATCCGCCGATCCCGGAACCGCCCGGCGCCAGGAATTGCGGACCCTCATCACGGGTGAACGGGATTTCGCCCGCCGGGTGGTGGAAGCGCGGGATGCCAGCGGCTTCGAAGCGGCCGTGACCCTCGTCCGGACCGGGGAGGGCAAGCGCATGATGGACGGCATCCGCGAAGCCACCCGGGTCGGCCAGGACCATGCCCGCGACAGCCTCGCCCGCTCCGAGACGACGGAATTCTGGCGCGGGCTGATCCTGTCCCTCGTCTGCGCGGCCTCGGCCCTGGCTGCGATGGCGCTCCTCGGCCGCATCGCCCTGCTGCGCCGCCGTGACAGCCAGCGCATGACGGCTTTGCTCGACGGAGTCCTCGCCAACGCTCCCGTGGGCCTCGGCTTCCTCGACCACACCCTGTCGATCCGCCATATGAACCGCGCCCTGGAAACGATGAACGCGCGCGGATTCCAGGCGTCCCTCGGCGGCCCGATCTGGGCCGCCCTCCCGGAACTCGAAGACTTGCTCCGTCCGAAATTCGAGGCGGCGCGCGACAACGGCCTGATCACGCCCGATATCGACGTCGCGGTGCCGACCCCGAGTGCGCCGGGCGGCGTCCGCCATCTCCAGATCAGCGTCTATCCGCTGCCAGGCGCGGCGGGCCTCTCCGACGGGACGGTGGACGGCGTCGGTTTCGTCGTCACCGACGAGACCCTGCGCAAGCTCACCGAGGAGCGCACGCGCCAGAGCGAGCAGCGCTTCCGCTCTCTCACCGAGGCTACCTCCTCCATCGTCTGGGCGACTCCGCCGGATGGCGGCTTCACGGTCGCGCCGTCCGAATGGACCCGCTTCACCGGCCAGACGCCGAAGGAGGCCGCCGGCCACGGCTTCCTCGCGGCGATCCACCCCGACGACCGCGAGAAGACGCAACTCGCCTGGGATCATGCGGTCACCCACGTCACCCTCTACGAGATCGAGCACCGCCTGCGCCGCCATGACGGCGTGTGGCGCTACATGGCCGTGCGCGGCGTCCCCATCCTCGACGAGGCGGGGACGGTCCGCGAATGGGTCGGCGCCCATACCGACATCACCGCGCGCAAGGAGGCCGAGCAGGCGCTGGAAGCCGCCAAGGAAGCGGCGGAGGAAGCCAACCGCGCGAAAAGCCAGTTCCTGGCCAATATGAGCCACGAGCTGCGCACGCCGCTCTCGGCGGTGATCGGCTATTCCGAGATGCTGCAGGAGGAGATGGAGGATCTTGGCCAGGAGAGCCTGCTCGCAGACATGCGCAAGATCGAGTCGAATGCCCGTCATCTCCTCGGCCTGATCAACGACGTCCTCGACCTCTCGAAGATCGAAGCCGAGCGGATGGAGATCTATGCCGAGGCCTTTCCCGTGGGCGAGATGGTGCGGGAAGTGGCCTCCACCGTGGACGCCCTCGTGGCCAAGAAGGGCAATACCCTCGTCCTCGATCTCGCGGACGATCTCGGCATCGCCCATACCGACCAGACCAAGCTGCGCCAGTGCTTGATCAACCTTCTCAGCAACGCGGCGAAATTCACCGAGAACGGGCAGATCACCCTCTCGGCCGTGCAGGAAGGCATCGCCGGGTCCACCTCACTGGTCTTCCGTGTGACGGATACCGGCATCGGCATGAGCCCGGAGCAGCAAGCCAAGCTGTTCGAGCGCTTCACCCAGGCGGATGCCTCGACGACGCGCCGCTTCGGCGGGACAGGCCTCGGCCTTGCCATCACGCGGGCCTTCGCCACCATGCTCGGCGGACAGATCGACGTGGCGAGCCGGGAAGGGGAGGGAACCACCTTCACCATCCGGATCCCCGCACAATACCGGGAGACCGCCACCGAGACTCGGGAAGAGGCCCCCGACGGTTCCCCGGCGCAGCCGGCAGCCACGCCGAAGACTGGCGACCGGGTCCTGATCATCGACGACGACCCCGCCACGCGGGACCTGCTCACCCGCTTCCTCGAGAAGGAGGGCTTCCGGGTCGCGAGCGCGGCCGACGGCCGCGAGGGGCTGGAGCTCGCGCGCAGCCTGAGGCCCCGCGTGATCCTCCTCGACGTGACCATGCCGCGCATGGACGGCTGGTCGGTGCTGCGGGCCCTGCGCGCCGACCCCGATCTCGGGGCGACGCCGGTGATCATGGTGACGGTTCTCGACGAACAGAGCCTCGCCTTTTCCCTCGGCGCCACCGACTACCTGCACAAGCCCATCGAATGGGGGCACCTGAAGGAGGCGATGGAGCGTTTCAAGGCAGGGGCATCCGATGGGCCGGTGCTCGTCGTCGACGACGATGCAGACGTGCGCGAGCGGATGACCGCGATGCTCACCCGCGAGGGCTGGCGCGTGGCCTCAGCCGAGCATGGCCGGGCCGGGCTGGAAGCGGTGGCCGTGAAGAAACCCTGCCTGATCCTTCTCGACCTGATGATGCCGGAGATGGACGGGTTCGGCTTCCTGCGCGCGCTGCGGGCGAAACCGGAATGGCGCGACATCCCCGTCGTGGTGCTGACCGCCAAGGACGTCACCGCCGACGACCGCCGGCGTCTCGCCGGCCAGGCCGACCGAGTGCTGCAGAAGGGCCAGCTCAGCCTTTCCGACCTCTCCGACGCCCTCAGATCCCTCGTGGCCTCATAACAAGGGTGGGGCCCAATTCCAACGCCGCGGCCGGCCGCGGCGTCGGCTCTGAAGCAGCGGGCCACGCCTCGATCCGCGGGCAGAGGTCCCCGTCGAACATCGGCGGTCATCCTCCGGCGGGGAGACGGTTCGCGTCGGTTCAGATCGACTCGTAGGCGAAGAGGAGCGTGATCGTGGACAGGCCGATGAGGCCGATGACGAAGCAGATATCGGCGATCCGCTCCAACCGGAGGGCGAAGGGACGGCCATCGTCGAGGCGCATCGAGAGATACGAAGCCGCCGCACTGGCGAGAAACAGGATCGCCGTCAGCGAAACGGCCTCGTCCACATGGCTCGGTCCGATCCGGGCCTCGGCGATCTTCACCAATCCCACCAGCGTCGTGCAGACCCCGATCATCGTTCCCGCAGCGGGCAGGATGTGCTGAGAGAGGGCGCGGGTGCCGTACCCGCCCTTCGGGCTTCGTCCGTTCATGCGGAACTCCGGCGCTTGGAGGGTCGAGACCGCACGATCGCTGTCCCGTCGAGACCTGGGCACGACGACAGCGAAACGGGAAGGCCGGCCGGACATTTCCGGCCGGACGGCGGGCGGTCAGGTCGGGTTCTGCGGATCGATGGTTCCCGCTTCGGTCTCGGTTTCGCCGCCGGGGGCTTCGTCGAAGGCCTGCATCCAAGCTGCGTGATCGTCGCTTCCCTCGGAATACGGGCAGCTTTCGCGTGTCCTGCCGTAGAGGCGGGCGTTCCGCCCCTTGATGAAAGGGCTGTCGCTTGCGGTGGCACCGTCGCTCATGGTTCGTGTCCCATCCCGGATGTTACTGGAACCTGGGAAACGCGGTAGCGGCGGTGAGGATCGATTGCGCCGTCACCCTGCGACGAAAAACCCGCCGCGGCGTGAGCCGGGCGGGTGAAGGGAGAGTCTCTTAGCTGAACCATAACGGGCTCGCTCGCGGCAGGTTCCGTCATTCGCCCGGACGAACCGTTTCCCGCGACGCGACGTCCGCAGCTTGCGCGGCGCTCACCGGAATGGCAGTCCCGCCTCTACGTGCCGCAACGGGAAGCCACCTTGTCCGCGCAAACGCAGACGATAGCCGGGATCGTCATCTATCATCCCGACCAGGCGAACCTTCTCCGTCTCGTCGGCGTGCTGGCGCCCGACGTTCGGGAAATCGTGATCTATGCGAATTCCGCATTCTCCCAGCAAGACGAGGAAACCCTCCGCGCGGCGGCACACGGGACGGATCTGTCCGTGATGCGCCCCGGCAGCAATCTCGGCCTCGGTGTCGCTTATAACGTACTCCTCGACCACGCCACCAAGCGAGGCGCACCCTTCCTCCTGCTTCTCGATCAGGACAGCCTGCCGCCGCCAGGTGCGATCCCACGGCTTGCCGCACTGCACGCACGGCTGGCGACGGCCGGAAAAAAGCCCGCCATCGTCGGGCCCCGCCCGACGGATTGGAGCGGCAAGCCGTTGCGATCCCCGCCCGAACAGGAGGGCGGCAGAGACGAGACGAAGGCGACCCGTGTCCAATTCGTGATTTCGTCAGGTTCCCTCATGAATTGCGAGGTGGCGCGGGCCGTCGGTCCGTTCCGAGCGGATTTCTTCATCGATGCCATTGATGTGGAATGGTGCATGCGGGCCAACCACCGCGGCTACTCCATTTGGATCGCGGACGATGTTCCGATGGCCCACGAACTCGGCCGCGGCCGAATTCGGCTCCCTTTCGGTCTCACGCCGACGGACCAGCCACCGCGACGGCTCTACACCTTCCTGCGCAACCAACTGGCCATGCTGCGCATGAGCCACGTCCCTCCCGCCCACAAGGCCAGGACGCTGCTGCTCCTACCCCTGCGCATCGTGGTGTATCTCGGGCGAAACCGCTTCTCCAGCGAGGTTCGGACAGCTCTCTGGCGCGGCCTGATCGACGGTGCCTGTGCCAAACTCGGGCCGCCGGAGGCCGCGCTCGCGAGGTCGGCACTTCGGCAGGACAACAGCGCGAAGGCCTTCAAACGGCTCGAATAAGGCCTCCGGGCCGCCATGGCGACGGGCGTTTCGCCATCGCATGTCCGGCCGTGCTCAGAGCCGGAAGTATCGGACCGCACTCTGGCCGCCGCATCATTTCAGAATTCGCCCGTCGAGACCGCGAACGCTGAAGCCATCGGCCCAGGCAGAGATGGTGAAGCACCGCTCGATTGCATGGTGGAGAGTCGCGTCGAGTTGGCGTTCCTCCGGCTCGAAATCCTCGGGGCGCAGCTGGAGATGCCGCAGCCGCGCGAGTGCCGCCGGCCGAAACCAGAACATGGACCCTTCAAAGAATCCCAGACGGACGGCATCGTCAGGCATGCCCATCCGCCGCACAATGGCCCTGACACGCGCCTCGTTGGCCATCCAATAGGATGGCGCTGCCCGGTAGCTGGCCTTCCAGCCGATGAGACCGGTATCGGGCTTTTCGAACGCAGCCAGCAGCCGAAGAGTCGCATTGCGACCGCCCGCAAGCATGGTGAAGAGAAGCTTGCGTCGAATCTCGCCGTCGAGCAGATGCGGGCTGCGTTTGGTGTGCAGCTTCAGGACCGCGTCGTAAGAGTCGAACGTCCCTGCGTTGAGCAATGTAATGAAAGGGGCGATGTCACGACCCCGATTCTCGCACGGGTGCAGGATCGCCCCGGGAATGCCCCGCAGCAGATGCCGAGCCTGCTCGATCCTTTCGCTCGGAACCGTAAGGTGAAGCGGAGCCCCATCGGGCAGCGTCGCCCGGCAGGCCAGGATCTCGGGCAAGAGATCGAGGTAGTACACGTGCGCGACGACGGCCGTCCGAACGTCGGGATGATGCGCGGGCGTGCCGAACCGCGCCACCGCCTGCTGCAGGCGCTGACCAGCCGGCGATACGAAGGCAGCGCCAAGCGTCAGCGCTGCGATCTTCTGGTAGACGTGGCGACGGTAAGCGCGGGAACGCAATCCGAGGCGGCCGATGGCCATCAGGCGTGCTGACATGACCAAATGCTGAACCTTGCAAAGCGGGACGCTGGATCACCAAACATGGTCCATATGCTTTCTCATGCCAGGGACGAGACGGCTTCGGCGACGGAGTCCATACAGGGCAATCTCGATCGCGACGTGACCTTCGGAACCATCGATGGCAATCGCTTGGCCCTCTCATTACCGGCGCGTCGCTGCCTGATCCACAACGTGGACATGGCATCTTATCCGATCCGGGACGAAGCATTGCGAAGACGGCGGATCAGACCGATCCGCTCGGAATCGTGCCCAGATCAAAAATGAGGGGTAATTGAGGCTACTCTTTCCTCTGCTCCCGCCTCAACATGCATGTCCAAGGATCTCATCAGCGTGATGAAGCGCTTTCCGACGCTTTCAAAAGAATAGCGGCTTCGCATCACCACTTTGCCTTCCTCGGAAAGGCGCGACCATAAAAGGGGATCTTCGTGTAGGCGGATAATCGCCCCTGCGATTTCATCCACGTCTCGTCCGACCAAAATACTGCGATCTTCGACCAACCCCATACCTTCCGATGCGATCGGGGTTGCGACGCACGGAAGGCCCGCAGCCAAGCTCATCGCCACCTTACCCTTGATGCCGGCCCCAAAGCGGAGCGGAGCGACCGTCAATCGCGCGTGCGAGAGGATCGGTTCCAGTTCCTGCACGAAGCCCCGCACGAAAATCCCGGAATCGGGATCGGCAAGCTGCCGAACCTCGTGAGTTGCGTTACTGCCGACAATATCTAGTCTCGCATGGGGCAGGGCACGACGAACCTTCGGCCAGATATCCGTCGTCAGCCAAATAGCTCCGTCAATGTTTGGAGTATGCAGAAAGCCTCCCACGAAAAGAACGCCAGATCGCTCCGAGAAATCCGGGCAATCAGATGTAATATTACGAGCAAAAGGAATAATGTGAATTGTAGCTTCTGGCACCAAGCCTGCCAGCATACGCCCCTCTTCTTCGCTCAAAACGATCGTAGCGTCGGCTTCCGACATGCAGCGCAGCTCCGAAACACGACGTTGCGCAGCAGCTCGGGCCTTTTCTTGACATCCTTCTAGGGCCGCTTCCCGCTCCTCGCGAAGGAAATGCAGATCCACCGTGTTAAAAACGATGCGTACATTGGGCGCGCAACGTCTCACATGGGCAAGCAGGCGCTCCGCAACATGGATCCGGTTCAAAATGAAGAGATCGAACTCGCCCGCACGCTCTTGCAATACTTGCTCGGGAGACGAGTCGGCTGGAACCGCAACGTAATCGACATTGCTGTTTTGCATAGCGTCGAGATACAATGGATCGCCGACACGCGCTATGATCGACATGAATGAGACATCGTATCCGATCGCCTGAAACATTTTCAGTTGATGCCACAGATCGAGCGAACCGGAATCCTGGTCCGGCGTGGGAACAGTCCAGTCGATGAAAAGAATGCGCGGCACGCGATTCTGCCGAACCTTAGCTACTTGCCTGGAGGGCGGCACGACTAACATGTGGACGCGACGTCTCGCATTGGCGGTAAGACGACCGATATGGCGGACGGGTGCAGACAGCCGCCATGATGTCGATGTCAAAACCTCTCCGATATGACGCTTCTGCTCGGCCACGATAGCGTAGGTCTGGTCCATTTCGCGGCGCAGATCGGCGATCTGGGTTGTCGTCTCGTCCGCCTGCTCGCGTAACCGACCGATCTCCGCATCCTTGGCTTCTCTCGCGCTTTCCAGATGCTGGATCCGCACATCGCCCCGTGTGTTTCGGTCCTGAAGCCGCTCGACCTCCGTCCGCATGACATCGACCTCTGCGGTCCGTTCCGAGACCACGTCTTCGAGATGCTGGATCACTATCTGAGCTGCGGCAACCTCGCCTTGAAGCCGCGTGATTTCGGTATCCCGCACTCCGACTTCGCGAGCCAGCGCGGCGGCCTCGCCTTGTAGCCGCGTGATCTCGATATCCCTGATACCAACTTCCCGAGCCAGTGCGACGGCGTGAGTCTGATGGCCTTGCTGCTCGCCAACCCAGGCCATGTCATTCAGCGCGCTAGTGAAAAGCTGCGGCAGAGGCCCATCGGATGCCACGGCGATGAGATAATGCGCGCGCGGAGCGCCCAGTGTGCGGCGGTAGGCTTGCCCGTCGACGGATGAATGCAACTCGAGGTCGGCAGGTGCGCCGCCGTCAAGGCCAATGAAGGAGCCCACGATGGAATCCTGCTCCAATATCGCGACGTTTTTAAAATGACCTCGAATTAGAGCGTCGAATTGCGGTCGAGTGAGTTCCTTTAGATGAAACTCATTCTCGTGCCCGTCTTCCAAAGTGTAGACATCTTTGTCGGGCGAAGAGATAATCAACAACCCGTCCGCTCGTAGCGCATTCTTCACACCAATCATAAACGCTTGGTGCTCGACGAGATGCTCGATCGTTTCAAAGCTGACAACAACGTCGAAAGATTCGCGGTCCTGTATGTTCGCTGCATCCCCTTTCCGAAACGATAAATTGTCTTTCACGTAGTTTCGTCGTGCGAAGTCGACCGTCGCCTCGTCCAAGTCGACACCGATGACGCTTCGCGCGACCGTGCTGAGCAGCGCAGAGCCGTAACCCTCGCCACAAGCGACGTCGAGAATATCAAGACCGAGGCAAAAGCGCGTAGCGAACAAATAGCGATGATGGTGCTGATGCCGAATCGGTCCGGATATGCTTGACGTGTAACGCTCTCCATTGAAATCGAGCTGCTCCTCCGGTCGCGGAAACTCGAGATCGTCGGCTTGCGGCGAACATGAATTGGTAATGATCATGCCGGTTATCTCAGGTGGCCAAGTAGGGTCTGTCGGAGCGTCCCCCGTAGAACGATGTCGTAGAATACGGCGGCGGAAGGAGCGCTGCCGCGAAGTGCCTGCAAAAGGCAAATTAGGTTGCTCATGCCCTTGCTTTCGAGCGCAGCGATGAAGGCACTGACGCCGTCTACTAAATCTCCGCCAATCAGACGGTTGCCGCCTTCATGCAAGGCGTTCGCCCAGACGGCAGCAATCTCTAAGCGAATATTGTCCAGGTCTTCGGCGATCGTGTTCCGCGGATGCACACGATACTGAATATGCTTAAAACCGCGGTCAACGGCAACGCGCCCCCGGGTGAAGGCTGTCATCAGGAAGTCCAGATCGTGGCAATAGCGAAGGTCGCGGAAGGATCCTGCCCGGCGCCAGAATGATTTTGCGATCACCATATTGGACGTTGTCGCCACCCAGTTCTCGTGGAGAAGCGACAATTGTAGCAATGCATGGGCATCCCGGGCGGCAAGTGCGCGTCTCATCCAATCCGCGGCAACTCCGTGATCTTGGACTCGGTTCTTCTCATTGATGATGTCCGCCTCTCCCACGATCACATCGAGAGTAGGATCCTGTATCATCAAAGCTCGACAGCGGGCCAACTTGGCGGGATTGAAGACATCGTCTGAGTTCAATACGGCAATATAATCGCCACTTGCGATGTCAAACAGCTTATTAATCGTGGCATGCGCACCTATATTCGCTTGCGCAATCGCTCGCCCAACTGGGAAGTTCCGCATTGCCTTTCGAGCAACCTCAAGCCCCCCATCTGATGAACCGTCATCGAGAAGAATGACCTCATCGGCAGGCGATGTCTGTCGTGCTACACTGTCCAGTGCCGTCTCGATATATTTCTCGTGATTATACAGCGGTATGATGACAGAAATTCGAGCCATTATTGAATATCCGTATCAAACAGAGGAAAGTATTGCGTCTTGTAACGCAGATCGCGAGTGCGCTCCTTAATCCGCCGGGCAGGATTTCCTCCGACGATCGTGTAGGGAGCGACGTCCCGCGTCACGACCGCGCCAGCAGCGACGACTGCTCCCTCTCCAATAGTGACACCCGGCAAGATCGTCGCTCGGGCACCGATCCAGACATGATCTTCAATGGTCACCGCCCCCTCGACGCAGACGAAGTCCGGGTTCTGAGGGTCATGCGTCAGGGTTTGAATCAGCGTATAATGCGATACATTTACATTGTTGCCAATCTTCAACGTAACGCGACCGTCGAGATAGCAGAACCGGTTGACGACGGTGTTCGAACCGATTTGGATCTTGTAGCCGGTGACGAAACAGCCCGAGCAGATCGTCGACGCCGTCCCCATTCGGACGTGACAGAAGCGCCTCAGAAAAGCATGCCTAATCCTGTAGGGCATCCAGTTCATAAACAAATGGTTTGCCAGCCAAAAGGATAAGGCTGGCTTGTAGCGATAGCGGGCGTCGCGGTAAATCCGGCGCAGCTTACGGTCGATACGCAGAGCTATGGACGATTTCCGCGTCACGAGTTTCGGCATTTCCGGGGGCGGAGCCGGAGCCGCCGCAACCACCTCGTCCATGATGGACTGATAGCGCGCGAGCACAGTGTCAAATCCATGCCTCTGGTGCAGCTTTGCGCGACCCCGCAAGCCAGCCATGCTCCACTGCTCGCGGTTGGCTGCAAAATCGAGCATGGCCTGCGCCAAAGGCTCAGCGAGACGATAGCTTTGTGGAGTGTAGGCGAGCCGGTCGAGCTCGGCGGATTCGAGCTTTAGGAAGTCGGGATATTCGGTCGGTAGAAGAATACCGGTGTCGTTGCGCTCTATTACCTCGCCGGCGCCACCAGTGTCGGTCAGAATCATCGGCTTTGCGTAATGCATCGCCTCGTTCATCGCGATGCTCCAGCCTTCGATGAAAGACGGAAGGAGAAAGGCATCGCTTATTCCCATCGGGTCTGCAATGTCCTCGAAGTACCCGGGCATCAAGATGTGTTTGTCGAGTCCCTCGCTCGCAAGGTAGCCCTTCAGCGCCTCCACATGTGGCGCGAAGATCTCGTTGCCTACGCACAACACTCGGATGTCACGACGCGCAGCAAGAACGCGCTTCATCGCGGCAGCGATCAGATAGTGACCCTTGTGCAGGTTGTAGGAGGCAGGATTCAGAAAGACGTAGTCGTCCTTTCCGATTCCGAGCGAGGACCGGTCTAGTTTACTCGCCCGGTCAAGGGGATAGCGGGCGAAGTCGAGACCGTTGGGCACCACGACCACTTTCTCAGGTGCCGCCCCGAGCTTGGCCTGGGCGTATTCTGCGGCTTTCGGGGATACCGCAATGTATTTCGATACATAGCGGTCCCCTGCGCGGAACGCTGCACATGCGGAATCTGGCAGAAATATATAGACGTTATGGATAAAGCAGACGATAGGCACGCCGCAAGCGGCAAGATATGGATACCCAACGTCGGAGAAATGCGCTTGCGCAATTGACGGCTTAAACTCGTCGATCAGGGCTGGATATGCCTCATTCACCCGATCCACGGGCAGTTGGCGAACCGTGACGCCTGCAGCCTGTGCCTCGCGGGCGATGCTCCCCAAGGGACCAGTGGTCACGACCATGAGTTCGTTTCCATCGACTCTGCGGAGGCCGAGCGCGATGTCCAGAACAACTTTCTGAAGGCCACCTTTGTCGAAGGAGGGTACTTCCAGCAGAATTCGAGCCGTCATTTTCGGGAGGTACCTTTGGGGACTTCGCCCTTTTTCTCTAAGCAATCAATTAAGTTGCACAAGCGGTTGCCTTGGAGATTCCAGCTGAAGTTGAAATCATCCACACAGCAGGAACGCTTCTGACAGAGCATGGGTCGCTCAGCCCGCCCCGTCCGCTGCATAAGCCGCCAACACCTCGTCCGGCGCGCCATCCATCATCAGCGTGCCGCCCTTCATCCAGAGCGTGCGGTTGCAGAAGCGCTTGATCGAGGCGTTGTCGTGGGAGGCGAGGAACATGATGCTGGCCTTCTGGATCATGCCGTGCAGACGTTTCTCGGCGCGTTCCGCGAAAGAGGCGTCGCCGACGCCGATCACTTCGTCGAGGATCAGGATGTCGGGATGGACGGCCGTGCTGACCGCGAAGGCGAGCCGCAGCATCATGCCGCTGGAATAGGTACGGATCGGAAGGGACAGGAACTCGCCGAGTTGGCTGAACTCCTCCACGTCGGGCACGATCGCCTGCGCCTGCTTGTGGTTGAGCCCCAGCATGATACTGCGCATCTCGATATTGTCGTAGCCTGAGGCATCCGTATCCATGCCCATGGACAGATCGATCAGGGACGAGATGCGCCCCTCGATGGTGGCGGTCCCCGAGGTCGGCGGATAGACCCGGCTGAGCACCCGCAGGAGCGTCGTCTTGCCGGCGCCGTTACCGCCGACGAGACCGATCCGGTCACCATCGCGCGCTTCGAAGCTGACCGCGTTCAGCGCCTTCACCACCTGGACGCTGCTGTCGCGGTCGTTCTGCAGGCCTCCGCCGACCGTGCGACGCAGAATCTCGCTCTTCAGGGCACGGCCGCGCGAATTGTAGACGGCGAGCTCGACGCTCGCCTTGTCGAGGACGATATGAGCCATCCTGCCCTCAGAGCCAGTACACGACGCGGTGCGAATATTTGCCCGAGAATGCCAGGGCGATCAGCCAGCCAATGACCAGCAGGCCGAGCAGGATGAGATAGGACGTTGCGCTCGGCAGATGGCCCAGCAGAGGCTCGCGCATCACGTCCAGCATGCTGGCAAAGGGGTTCAGAATGAGCACGGGATGGTCGACCCGCAATTGAGAAGGCTTGAACACGACCGGCGAGACGAAGAACGCGACTTGTACGACGCTCGCGACGATCTGCGGAATGTCGCGGAACCGCGCCGACAGGATGGCCAGGAGGTAGCCGATCCAGGCCAGGTTGGCGAGCACGAGCAGCAGGCCGGGAACGAACAGCAGGATGTGCCAGTCGATCACCGTGCCGGTGACGAGGAACAGGACCGGCAAAATGATCAGGTTATGGGCGAAGATGAAGAGGTTCCGGGCCATCGTCCGCAACAGGTAGGTGAACCGCGGCAGCGCGACCTGCCGGATGATGCTGTCGTTATCGGTAAAGCTCGAACAGCTTTCGTTGATGGTCTGCGACATCAACCCCCAGAGCACGAGGCCTGTGCCGAGATGGGGCAGGTAATCGGCCATCGAGGTGCCGAAGAGCGAGGCGTAGATCCCGCCCATGCCGAAGATCATCACGGCCATGCTGAGGGTCAGCCACAGCTGACCGACGCGCGAGCGGCGATACCGACGGATCACGTCGTTCTTGGCCAGCATCCACCACATGCGCCACGCGCCGAAGCCTCCGACGACGTCGGCGACCCCTCCTGCTACCAAACCCATGCGGCCTCTTTCCCGGAGCCCTGCTCCTGCGGAGCAGCCGATGCCGGCCCTCCCAAAGCACGCGCCTGCGCGCATTGGCAAGTTTTGGGTCGCCGGGGGCAGGAGATCCGGACCGGACGTGGTGCCGGGCCGCGCGAGTCGAAGCGTCTCAACCGACCTGTGCCGCGTCGTCGGCGAGAGCGAGAAGCGTCTGGCGCAACCAGCGATGGGCCGGGTCGTCGTCATAGGAGGCGTGCCACAGCATCGAGATCGCCACCTCGTCGAGGGCCAGCGGCGCCGGGCTGACGGCGAGGCCGAGGGTTCCGGCAAAGAGGGTGGCGAGGCGCTCCTGCATGGTGGTGAGAACGGGCGCGCTCCGCACGAGGAAGGGCACGGCGAGGAAGCGTGGCGTCGTCACCGCAAGGTCGCGGCGAAGGCCGAGGAGGGCGAGGGCGTCGTCCACCACGCCATGCGCCGTTTCCTTAAGGCTGGTGAGCACGTGGGGAAAGCGCAGGTAATCGTCCAGCGAGATCGGCGGAGTGAGCCCGACAAGGTCGGCATTGAACAGGCAGACGTAGCGGTCCCGGTAGAGCAGCCTCTGCTTGTGGTGGGTCTGGCCGTGGCTGAACGTGCCGATGCCGAGATCGACCCTGTCCGCATCGAGTTCCTGCAGGATGCGGATACGGTCGATGGAGCGCAGGAGCAGGCTGATCCCCGGTGCGTGCCGCCGCAGATAGGCCAGGAGCCGTGGGCCGAGCAGCACCTCGGTCGAATCGGGCAGGCCGATGGTAAAGGTGCGCGTTACGCTGCGCGGATCGAACGCCTCGTCGCGCCGGACCAGCGACTGGATCTGGCGCAGCAGGGTACGGACGGGTTCGGCGAGGGCGAGGGCGCGAGGGGTGGCGCGCATCCCCTCCGGTGCCCGCGTGAGGAGTTCGTCGCCGAAGGTGGTGCGGAGCCGGGCGAGGCTGCTGCTCATGGCCGATTGGCCGATGCCGATCCGGGCGGCGGCGCGGGTGACGCTGCGCTCCGCCAGCAAGGCGTCGAGGGCCACGAGGAGATTGAGATCGATGCGCGACAGATCGACGTGATCAATAGTCATTATCGATTCTATCTTTTTGATCCATGCTGCAGCGCACAGCATATTCGGTCTCGAAGCAAGGGCGCGCCGCGCCCCGCCCAACGAGCGAGTCCAGATACCATGACCTTTCGCAACCTCATCACCAGCGCCGCCCTCACCAGTGCCCTTCTCGCCGGCCAAGCTTCCGCCGAGACGATCAGGCCCCTGGGGGGCGGCAGCGTCAGCCTCGGCGATCTTTCCGGCGTGGCCTATTATACCACCGAACCCAAGGGCTACCGGGTCGTCGTGACCCTGGCCCGCACCGAAACCAGTCGCGCCGTGCGGTTCGAGACGATCCTGGCTTCCGGCCAGAGCGTGACCCTCTCGACGCCGCAGGAACTCGGTGCAACGGCCGATTCCATCGAGATCACCCGCTCCGGCGACACGGTCGCGGTGAGTAGGCCCCGGCCCGAGCCGCGACGGGAGGCCGCCGCCCGCGATTGAGGCAAAACCAGACTACGATGAGTGTGGCTCATCGTCGTCTGCCCGGGCGATTGCTCGGAAGCGTGCGGGGGCACTCTTCACGAAGCCTGTCCTGCGGGGCAGAACCGTCCATCATCGGTTGGGCTTTCTCCGCGTGGTAGAATTCATGGTGGGACAGGATTCATGGCAGGACTGAAGGACAAGCGCGGCTTCATCGACAAGGACAGGCTCGATCTGTCCGAGCGGCAGGCCGTGGAGCACTGGATGAAACGCTGGGGCGTCACGCGCGATCAATTGATCGCCGCCCACCGCAAAGCGGGCCATATGGTCAAGGACATCGCCGCCGAACTCGGCAAGAAGCGCTGATCGGGCGGATGCCGGCCAGAGGTCGCCGGCACGAGACGCAGCGGGACGGGAAACGTCGGGACCACGAGGCGCGTTGAGACGCGGCGACGGGCGAGAGCGGGAGGCGGGCGGGTGCCACTGAAGAGACACGGGCTGCTCCCCTGGGGCGGCATGCTGAACGACCGCCGCTACGCCGTCTCAGAATCCGCCCGCAGCGCCGACCTGCGCGCCCTCAGCGCACCGGACCGCGGCCGTTTCCGCAAGATCGTGAGCTGGAACCTGCTTCGCCGCACGGGTGCCAAGGTCGACAGCATCGTCGAACTCGTCCTACGCGAGCAGCCCGATCTCCTGCTGATGCAGGAGGCCACGAAAGAGATCGCATCGATAAAAGAACGGCTCGGGGGCGACTATGCCTGGGCTCCGCTGCCCGGCCGTATCCATGGCCTCGCCATGTGGAGCCCGGTGGCCTGGGCCGCGCCTCCGATCGTCATCAAGCTGCCGTCCGGCGCCTTGGTCGACCGCGTCTGCCAGATTCTCGACATGGGGGATTTCGGGGTCGCCAATGTCCATCTCTCGCATGGGCAGGTGCTCAACCGGCGGCAATTGCGGCGGATCGAGCAGAGCCTTCCGGCGCGCGCGGCGGTGATCGGCGATTACAATCTCATCGGTCCGGCCCTGCTGCCGGGTTTTCGCGATGCCGGGCCGCGCATTCCCACGCATGCCATGGTGGACCTCGTGCCCCTGCGCATCGACCGCTGTCTCGTACGCGGCCTCGCCTGCCTCGGGCGTACCGTGCTGCCGCGCGGCGCTTCCGATCACCGGCCCATCGTCGTGCACCTCGCCCCGGCCCCGGCGCAGCCGACGGCGCACGATATCAGAGGTATGGCAGCATTAGTCGCACGGCTGCGTCGCGCAGCCGGACGGGAAGCGACCGCCGCGCCAACTCTTCGGACGTCAGGCGCGCCTCCATCTTCGTCCGCATGAACCGGTCGAGCCGGTCAGCGAAGGCGCGGTCATAGACCTCGACATTGAGCTCGAAGTTCAGTCGGAAGCTGCGCATGTCCCAGTTCGCACTGCCGACGAAACTCCACTCGCCATCCACCACTAGCAGCTTCGAATGGTCGAAGGGCGGCTCGTCGAGCCAGATCCGCACACCGCTCTCGAGCAGGGGCGCCACATGCGCTCGCGTCGCCCAATCGACGAAACGATGGTTGCTCGCACGAGGGATGATGACGTCGACGCGGATGCCGCGGGTCGCCGCGAGGGCGAGGGTGGTCGATAAAATCTCGCTCGGCAGGAAATAGGGGGTCACCAGCCGGATGCTGTGCTGAGCGCAGCTGATCGCCGACATCACCGCGAACTCGATCTTCTCGATATCGGCATCAGGGCCTGAGGTGACGACGCGCGCCTCGATCTCGCCCGCCGCACCCAGCGGGGGAAACCAGTGCGAACCGTCGAGTTCCTCCCCCATCACGAAGGCCCAGTCGCTGGCGAAGGCCTGGGAGAGCTGTTCGACCACCGGACCTTCGATGCGAAAGTGACTGTCGCGCACGGGGTCGGGCGGCGACGTCGCCACGAGGTTCTCGTCGGCGATGTTGATGCCGCCCGTGAAGGCGATGCGCCCATCGACGATGAGGATCTTCTTGTGGGTGCGCAGGTTCAGGAACGGCATGCGCCAGGGCAGGGCGGAATGCATGAACAGGCCGACCGGCACCCCCGCCCGGCGCAGGCGCCGCGCCATGGCGGGAAAGAAGTAGCCGCTGCCGATCCCGTCGATGAGCACCCGCACTTCGACGCCCCGTTGCCGGGCGGCCAGCATGGCCTCGAAAAAGCGGCCACCGGTGATGTCGTTGCGGAAGATGTAGCTCGACAGGGCGACGCTCCGTTGCGCGCCCTCGATCGCCGCCAGCATCGCCGGATAAGCCTCGTCGCCGTTGCGCAGGGCCTCGAACGCGTTGCCGCCGAGGAGGGGTAGCTGGGTGATCTGCCGGACGGCGCGGTCGAGGGGCCGGAGTTCGTCCGGCACGGTGGCGTCGGGAAGGGCCGGGGCGTTCGCCCGCTGCGACGGCCTTACCCGCAATTGCCGGGCGCGGCGCGAGACCCGGTTCACGCCGAAGATCGCGTAGAGGGCCGTCCCGAAGATCGGCGACAGCCAGGCGAGGCCGATCCAGCCGATGGCGGTGCCGATCTCGCGCTTGCGCAACAGGGCATGAACAGTGACGAGAAGCGCCAGAACGATGCCGAGCAGGGCCAGCACCTCGGCCCGGATCGACCCGGTCGCCTGCAGCCATCGGTGGAGGAGGTCTTCCAAGGATCACCCCAGCCTGAAAACGGGATCGCGCAACGCGGACCTCTTTAGCCCCGCGCCCGCGGAAAAACCTAGCCTCTGCCCGGCGCGGCGGCAGGCTCCGGAGGAAGCGCCTCCGCACGCGAACGCGGTGGCCGCAGGGTCTCGGCGAGCAACTCCACCTGCGTCACGAGGCGGACGAGAGAATCGGGGCGGGGCAGATCCGGATGGGAGGGCAGGGCGCTGCCCTCCTGGGCGAGACGGGCGAGGGTCTCGGTGATCCAGGCGATCCAGGCGCAGCCGACAGGCCCATCGGTGCTGGGGTCGGCGGCATAGCGCAGGGCGGACAGGCGCGCGCCGATCCGGCGCAGGGTCGCATCGGCGACCATCGCGGTCTGGACCTGCGGGTGGCGCCCGGCGCGGGGCTGCTGGAGGGCGCGGGAGAGGGCGGCTTCCAGGGTGTTGAGGGCGAGCCCGCTGGCCCGCGCCGCGGCTTCGGCGGCCCCGCTCCGTTCGGCTTCCGCCCGGTTCGAGAGCACGGTGCTCGCAAAATCGGCATGCGCCTTCACCGCCTTTCGCAGTTCCAGGCGGACCTGATCCGGCTCCCAGACCGGCCATAGCAACAGGCTGCTCACCACGGCGATGAGGCCGCCGAGCAGGGTGAAGAGCGCGCGCATGCCCGCCACTTCCCAGGAGGCATGGCCTGGCTCCATCACCTCCACGAGCAGCACCACCAGGGGCGTCAGGCAGGCGATGAAGAAGGCATAGCTCACCTGCCGGGCGGCGAAACCGATGATGCTCAAGGGGAAGATCAGGGCCGAGAGCGCCAGGGTCGTCGTGGCGAGGCTGGCGAGGAGGGCGCCGAACAGCCCGCCGAGCACCGTGCCGCCGATCCGCTCCAGCGCCCGCTGCCAGGTAGCGGCGTAGAAGGGCTGCATCGTCAGCACCACCGTGATGGTGAGCCAATGCGTGAACGGCCCCGGCCAGAGCAGGGTTAGGCCGAGGACAGGCGCGGTGACGACGCTGGCGCGGATCGCGTGCCGCAGGTTCGGCGAGGCGAGGGTAAAGTTCGCCTTCAACGGGCCGAGCAGCCGTTGGCGCAGGGGCAAGCTGGCGCTCCCCAATAATGTGCCGCCGGGGCGATACCCTTCCGGCGTCGAGAGCTTGGCCCCGATGCGGACGCGGTCGAGGATGCGCTCGGCCAGCGCCTTGAGAGCCGGGTCGGATGCGAATCCGCGCCCCGCCCGCGCGATCGAGCGCTCGATGCGCGGCAGGTCGAGGACGGTGTCGTCGCGGATCGCCCGCGCGACAACGAGGAGGAGCGGTCTCAGGCGACGTAACAGACGCCGCGTCCGGACCTGCCGATTGGGATTGCGGTCGGCTTCGATCCGGTCGGACAGGGCGATGAGGGCGGCGAAGATCTGCTCCGCGGTCTCCAGCCGGATCAGGGCCTGGGCGGTGCGGTCGGAAACCCTCTCGCGGCTGCGGGCGATGTCGACGATGAGGCTGCGGGCGAGTTCGATCGCTTCCCGCGCGCCGCGGCGATGGGCGCGCGCATGGTCGTCGAACCCGGTCGCATCGGCTTCCTCGGCCGCCGCGAGGTCTTCGAGATCGCCGCTGAGCAGAGCGAGCCTGCGCCAGACCTCGGCCACGGCCCGCTGGGTCGGGCGATAGGGGTTGAGCCGCCATAGGGCGAGGGCCAGAACCGTCGCCCACAGGCCGCCGGCCAGCACCATCGCACCGGCGATGACGGCCTCGCCGCCGGTGAGCGGACGGTCGAGGGCGAAGGCCAGGACGAGGACGAGGACGTTGCCGGCGGTCTGCTCCTGCACGCCCCAGACGCGGGCATAGGTGCAGCAGAAGATGACGAGGGTGGCGAGCGGCACGACCACGGCCGGGCCATGGGGCTGGAGCAGACCGAACAGGCTCCAGATCAGGCTGCCGAGCACCGAGAACACGGCCAGCACCATCAGGCGGGAGCGCACCGGACCGCCGATATCGGCAAAGCAGGTGAGGTTGGCCGCCAGCGCCATGATGAGGAGCGGCGACCACGCCACGAATTCGTGGAGAAGGATGACGGTGCCGAAGGCGCAGGCCGCCCGTATTCCCTCGATGATGCTGAGCCCGCGCGGGTCGAGGGCGACGGGCAGGCGGGCCAGGTTCGATCCCGGCGCGGACAGGGAGCCCCGGCCCATCAGGAAATCCGCCACGCGCCCGCGCCGGAGGCCGCCGGACCTTGGGGCACCCGTCTTGGCCATGGGTTTCGGGGAGAGAGGCAACTGGGGCGCTCCGCCGGGCGGCCTGCCCGAAGACGGGCGGTTTAGAGCCGATCGCGGCGGCGCAAAACCCTCGATGGCCGCCTCGCCACCCGGGCCGGCATCCAGCGCATGCCGACCCGGCGGGCTTTCACATGAATCGTATACATTTTTCTCCCGGTGAGCTGGAAGGAGTCCAGTCTGGCCGGTGCTTTGCATGGGGGGACCGGAGACCGGCAAACTTGCCGGACGTGGATCCTCGAGGAAAAGCACAACACGATGAGAGCCTTGGCAGAACGTCTTCGCGTTGGACTCGTGGCCGCGGCGCTGGCCAGCGGCGGCATGATGCCGGCGGCTTGGGCTCAGGGAACGCTGCGGATCGGCATGACCGCATCGGACATTCCGCTCACCACGGGTCAGGCCGACAATGGCGGCGAAGGCATGCGCTTCACCGGCTACACGGTCTACGACGCCCTCATCAATTGGGACCTGTCGAGCGCCACCAAGCCCTCGGAACTCGTCCCGGGCCTTGCCTCGTCCTGGGCGGTGGACGCCGCCGACAAGACCAAGTGGATCTTCACATTGCGGCCCGGCGTGACCTTTCACGACGGCTCGCCCTTCACCGCGGAAACGGTGGTGTGGAATCTCGACAAGCTCCTGAAGAACGACGCACCGCAATTCGACCCACGCCAATCGGCGCAAGGGCGCTCGCGCATCCCCGGCGTCGCCAGCTACCGCGTCGTCGATCCGATGACGGTGGAGATCACCACCAAGGCGCCGGACGCGACGCTGCCCTACCAGATCGCCTGGATCATGATGTCCTCGCCGGCGCAGTGGGAGAAGCTGGGCAAGAGCTGGGACGCCTTCGCCAAGACCCCGTCGGGGACCGGCCCGTGGAAGCTGACCCTGTTCGCCCCGCGCGAACGCGCTGAGATGGCACCCAACGCCGAGTATTGGGACAAGGCGCGGGTTCCCAAGCTCGACAAGCTGGTCCTGGTGCCCCTACCGGAGGCGAATGCCCGCGTGGCGGCCCTGCGCTCGGGTCAGGTCGACTGGATCGAGGCCCCGCCGCCGGACGCTGTCGCCTCGCTCAAGGGGGCGGGGTTCAGCATCGTCACCAATGCCTATCCGCATAACTGGACCTGGCACCTGTCGCGGGCCGAGGGCTCGCCGTGGAACGACATCCGCGTGCGCAAGGCCGCCAACCTCGCCGTGGACCGCGAGGGCATGAAGGAGATGCTCAACGGGCTGATGATCCCGGCCGAGGGATTCATGCCGCCGGGCTCCGCCTGGTTCGGCTCCCCGACCTTCAAGCCGACCTACGATCCCGAGGCGGCCAAGAAGCTCCTGGCCGAGGCCGGCTACGGCCCGAACAAGCCCATCGTCACCAAGATCCTGATCGCGCCCTCGGGCTCGGGCCAGATGCAACCCCTGCCGATGAACGAGCTGATCCAGCAGAACCTCGCCGATATCGGAATCAAGGTGAATTTCGAAGTCGTCGAGTGGAACGCGCTCATCAACCTGTGGCGGGCCGGCTCGAAGGCCGACGTGTCGCGCGGCGCCACGGGAATGAACTTCTCCTACTTCATCCAGGACCCTTTCACCGGCTTCATCCGCCATCTCCAATGTAATCTGGCCGCCCCCAACGGCACGAACTGGGGCCATTACTGCGACCCCGAGATGGACAAGCTGTTCGACCAGATCCGGACGACCTTCGATCCCGTCGAGCAGATCAAAGTGCTGCAGAAGGTCCACGAGAAATACGTCAACGAGGCGCTGTTCCTCATGGTCGCCCACGACACCAACCCGCGCGCCATGAGCTCGAAGGTGAAGGGCTTCGTCCAGGCCCAGAATTGGTACCAGGACTTCTCGCCCATCACCGTGGGGAAGTGATGACGAGGGCCGCCATGCACACCAACCCTCCCCCCAAGAATCTCAGGCTTGCCCGAGATTCGTCCTTGGCTGGCCAAGTCGGGCAGGCCCGACGTGGTGCGGGGGAGGGTGCCTGCGGAGCAGGCGGGAGAGGGGGCGACCTCTCCGGATACGGCGCTCCCCTCTCCCGACCCTCGCTGACGCGAGGGGCACCCTCCCCCGCAGAGAGGGGAGGGAGACGAGGGACCGCGCCATGCTGAGCTTCATCCTCCGCCGCCTCCTCACCGTCACCCCGGTGGCGCTCGGGGTCAGCATCGTCTGCTTCTCGCTGGTACATCTGGCGGACGGCGATCCCCTCAGCTCCATCCTGCCGGTGGACGCCACCCAGGAGACGATCGACGCCATGCGGATCGCCTACGGCTACGACAAGCCGCTGCCGGTCCAGTACGCCCTGTGGCTGTGGAAGGTGCTCCACGGCGATCTCGGCACGTCCATCGCCACCGGCAGGCCGGTCTTGAGCGAGGTCGGTCGCGCGGTCGTCAACAGCCTGATCCTCGCCTCCGTGGCGACCCTGATCGGCTTCACCTTCGGCTGCCTGTTCGGTTTCGTCGCCGGCTATTTCCGCGATTCCGTCCTCGACCGGGCGGCCTCCGCCATCTCGGTCTTCGGTGTGAGCGTGCCGCATTACTGGCTCGGCATGGTCCTGGTGATCGTGTTCTCGGCTCAGCTCGGCTGGCTGCCCTCCACCGGCGCCGGCCCAGACGGATCGGGCAACTGGAAGCCGGATCTCGAGCACCTGCGCTACATCATCCTGCCCGCCATCACGATGTCGGTGATCCCGATGGGCGTCATCGCCCGCACCGTCCGGGCGCTGGTGGGCGACATCCTCTCCCAGGATTTCGTCGGGGCGCTTAGGGCAAAGGGCCTCTCCGAGTTCGGCGTGTTCAAGCATGTGGTGAAGAACGCCGCTCCCACCGCTCTCGCGATCATGGGGCTGCAGCTC
Organism: Methylobacterium sp. SD274; assembly: GCF_017355285.1. Classification (NCBI taxonomy): domain Bacteria; kingdom Pseudomonadati; phylum Pseudomonadota; class Alphaproteobacteria; order Hyphomicrobiales; family Methylobacteriaceae; genus Methylobacterium; species Methylobacterium sp. SD274. The sequence goes on from NZ_JADIJP010000010.1 coordinate 148,440, forward strand.
GGCTACCTGCTCGGCGGCTCGATCCTGATCGAGACGGTGTTCGCCTGGCCCGGCACCGGCTTCCTCCTCAACGCCGCGATCTTCCAGCGCGACCTGCCGCTGCTGCAGGGCGCCATCCTCGTCCTGGCGATGTTCTTCGTCGCCCTCAACCTCATCGTCGACGTCGTGCAGACGGCGCTCGACCCGCGCATCGAGAGGGGCTGATGGCACTCGGAACCAGTCCGGCCGTATCGGCCATCGACATCGCCGGCGGGGCGCCCCCGCTCACCTCGACGCCGGAAGCCTTCGTCGCCTCGCGCGGCTTCTGGGGCAACGTGCTGGCCAAGCTCCTGCGCGATCCCGTGGCGATGACAGCGGCCTTCGTCATCGTCGCCATCGTCGCCATCGCGTTGCTGTCACCCTGGATCACGCCCATGGATCCGTATCGCGGCTCGATGGTGCGGCGGCTGAAACCCGTCGGCGACGCCACATACATTCTCGGCTCGGACGAGCTCGGGCGCGACATGCTGAGCCGCCTGATGCTGGGTGGGCGCCTCTCTCTGTTCATCGGCGTCACGCCGGTGATCCTCGCCTTCCTCCTCGGTTCCAGCATCGGCATCCTCGCCGGCTATGTCGGCGGCTGGCTCAATACCGTGCTCATGCGCACCGTCGACGTGTTCTTCGCCTTCCCCTCGGTGCTTCTGGCCATCGCGCTCTCGGGTGCGTTGGGAGCGGGCGTGTTCAATTCCATCGTCTCGCTGACCTGCGTGTTCACACCCCAGATCGCCCGCGTGGCCGAGAGCGTGACGACGCAGATCCGCTCACGCGATTACGTCGATGCCGCCCGCCTGTCCGGCGCCTCGACTCTGACGATCCTGCGCGCGCAGGTGCTCGGCAACGTACTCGGACCGATATTCGTCTACTCCACCAGCCTCATCAGCGTATCGATGATCCTGGCCTCGGGCCTCTCCTTCCTCGGCCTCGGCGTGAAGCCGCCGGAGCCCGAATGGGGCCTGATGCTCAACACCCTGCGCACGGCGATCTACGTGAACCCAATGGTCGCGGCGCTGCCCGGCCTCGCGATCTTCATCGTCTCGATCTCGTTCAACCTGTTCTCGGACGGCCTGCGTTCGGCAATGGAAGTGAAGTCATGAGCACGCCCATCGCATCGAGCCGGCTCTCCTCCCGCGACCGGGGCGGCCCGGGCCAGCCGCTCCTCACCGTCGAGGGACTGGTGAAGCATTTCCCGGTCAAGAAGGGGATCGGCGGCAAGAAGGCCGTCGTGCGCGCCGTGGACGGCGTCGATTTCGATATCAAGAAGGGCGAGACCCTGGGGGTCGTCGGCGAATCCGGCTGCGGCAAGTCCAGCACCGCCCGCCTCATCATGGGCCTGACCCAGCACGACAAGGGCGAGATGCTGTTCGATGGCGAGCGTATCGGCAGCCGGGCCCTGCCCCTGCGCGAGTTCCGCGCCCAGGCCCAGATGGTGTTCCAGGACAGCTACTCCTCGCTCAACCCGCGCATGACCATTGAGGGGTCCATCGCCTTCGGGCCACGGGTCCACGGCGTGCCCAAGCGCCAGGCCATCGAGCGGGCGCGCAGCCTGCTCGCCCGCGTCGGCCTGGAGCCGGCGCGTTTCGCCGCCCGCTATCCGCACGAGCTCTCCGGCGGCCAGCGCCAGCGCGTGAACATCGCCCGCGCCCTGGCACTGGAGCCGCGATTGGTGGTCCTCGACGAGGCGGTCTCGGCCCTCGACAAGTCGGTGGAGGCGCAGGTTCTGAACCTGCTGATGGACCTCAAGCAGGAATTCGACCTCACCTACCTGTTCATCAGCCACGACCTCAACGTCGTCCGCTTCATCTGCGACCGGGTGGCGGTGATGTATCTCGGACAGGTGGTGGAGATCGGCCCGGCCGATACCGTGCTGGCCGACCCCGCCCATCCCTATACCAAGGCGCTCCTGTCCTCGATGCCCTCGATGGACCCCGACAACCGCACCACCGTGGCGCCGCTGGCCGGAGACCCGCCCAATCCCATCGACCCGCCGCCGGGATGCCGCTTCAACCCGCGCTGCAGTCTCGTGGAGAATGTCTGCCGGAGCCATGTTCCGCCCCTCGCCCCGGTCGACCCCGTCCACCGCGTCGCCTGCCTCGCCCGCCAGCCGGGATCCGGCCATTCGGCGGCGCCCGCCCTGTCGGTGGCCGCATGAGCACGGTCCTTCGCCACCAAGGCACGCCCCGATTCGCGCCGAACCCGAGATGCGACCGATGACCCGAGCGGTTGGCAAGGAACCCGCCGTCGAAATCCAGGGCCTGAAGGTCACCTTCGGCGGCAAGGTCCGCGCGGTCGATGGGGTCGATCTCACCCTCGGCCGAGGCCAGGCCATCGCCCTCATCGGCGAGTCGGGATCGGGCAAGAGCGTGACCCTGCGCGCGATCATGCGCCTCAACCCCGAGCGCAAGACGGCGATCGAAGGCCGCATCCTCGTCGCCGGCCGCGACGTGATGGCCATGGGCAAGCGCGACCTGACGGCATTGCGCGGCCGCGAAGTCGCGATGATCTTCCAAGAGCCGCTGCTGGCCCTCGATCCGGTCTATACGGTGGGCCGCCAGATCATGGAGGCGATCCGCCAGCACGAGGGAATCGGCGCGTCCGAAGCACGGGCTCGCGCGCTTCAACAGTTCGAACGGGTGCGCATCCCGAGCCCGGAGCGGCGACTCGACGCCTATCCGCACGAGATGTCGGGGGGCATGCGCCAGCGCGCGATGATCGCTCTTGCCCTCGCCTGCAACCCGCAGGTCCTCCTCGCCGACGAACCGACCACGGCCCTCGACGCCACGGTGCAGATCCAGATCCTGCTTCTCCTGCGCGACCTGCAGGCGGAACTCGGGCTCGCTACTCTCTTCGTCACCCATGATCTCGGTGCCGCCGTCGAGGTCGCCGACCGGATCGCGGTCATGTATGCCGGCCGCATCGTGGAGGAGGGCTCGGCCCGGCAGGTGGTGCTGAACCCGCATCATCCCTACACGATCGGCCTGCTACGCAGTCGCGCCGACGGGGCGCTCGCCAAGGGCTCGCGGCTCCAGACCATCCCGGGAAGCCCGCCCGACCTCGCCAACCGCCAGCCGGGCTGCCCCTTCGCACCGCGCTGCTTCCTTGCAGAGGAACGCTGCCGCGTGGGCGACCCACCGGTGGTCGAGGCCGGACCGGGGCATCGCGCCGCCTGCTGGAAGAGCGACGAGGCGGCGCACGGCTTCCAGGCTCAACAGGCGGAGTTGGCGGACGCGTAGCCCCCTCCCACGACCTCGCCCTGAAGTGCCGAAGCGAAGCACGGACGTTTTTCGAGGCCCCTTCGCGCGGCACCTTGGACTGAGGTTGAAGGTTGAAGAACCGCCCCCATTCCGCAGCGACTGAACCGAGACAACGGATAGGCATATGAGCACGACCCACAATCTCCGCGTCGACGGCGCGCGCCTGTGGTCCACGATCATGGAGACCGCCCGGTTCGGCGCCACCCCCGCCGGCGGAATCAACCGGCTGACCCTATCGCAGGAGGATGGCCAGGTCCGGGACTGGTTCCGGGATGCCTGCGAGGCGGCGGGCCTCGAAGTGGGTGTCGACGCGCTGGGTACGCAATTCGCCCTGCGGCGCGGACGCGACATGACGCGCCTGCCCGTCGCCTGCGGCTCGCATCTCGACACACAGCCCACGGGGGGCAAGTTCGACGGCATCCTCGGCACCCTGGCAGGCTTGGAGGTCATGCGCGCCCTCAACGATGCCGGCATCGAGACCGAGGCGCCCCTGCTCCTGGTCAACTGGACCAACGAGGAGGGCTCGCGCTACGCGCCCGCCATGATGGCGTCCGCCGCCTATGCGGGCGAGTTCACGGTGGAGGACATCCATTCCCGTCGCGATGCCGCCGGCATCGAGGTGAGGCAGGCGCTGGAGGCCATCGGCTATCGCGGAGACGAGCCGGTGGGCGAGCGCAGGATTGGCGCTTTCGTAGAACTGCATATCGAGCAGGGTCCGATCCTGGAGGCCGAGGAGACCACCATCGGCGTCGTCGAGGGCGGGCAGGGGATCGCCTGGTTCGACGGCGTGGTGACGGGTTTCGAGAGCCATGCCGGCACGACGCCGATGCTGCGCCGGCGCGACGCCCTCAACGGCTTCGCCGAGATCGCACTGGCCGTCGAGCGGATCGCCCATGCCCACGGTCCCACGGCGGTGGCGACGATCGGCGAGGCGGCGATCGGCGCGCCATCGCGCAACGTCATCCCCGGCCGCATCCGCTTCACCCTCGATGTGCGCGACCCGAAAGCCGAAACCCTCGACGCGGTCGAAAGCGAATTGCGAACGGAACTCGACGCCATCGCCGGTCGGCGCAAGCTCACCATCGAGCTGACCCGGATCTGGCGCAAGGAGCCGGTGCCGTTCGATGCTAGAGTGGTGGGCGCCGTCGAGGCGGCGACCAAGGGATTGGGCTTCAGCCATCGCCGCATGGTCTCGGGCGCCGGCCACGATGCCTGCAACATCGCCGCACTTGCTCCAACCGCCATGATCTTCGTGCCCTGCCGCGACGGGATCAGCCACAACGAAGCGGAATCGGCGACCCAGGGCGATTGCACCGCTGGCGCCGATGTTCTGCTCCAGACTCTTCTCACCCTGGCCAATTCACCGGTTCGGGCTGGCTGAATCGGATTCGTCCGGGCTGGTCGGCGAGGTTCGGCCGCGACGCCACACATGTCCGCTGGAACGCACGCTCCGGCCTATCCGGCGTCGAGCTCAGTGAATCGACCATCTCCCTCTCTCGCAGCGACAGGCATGCAATATGATGCTTTGCGCTGCCGAGGTGCGGGGCGGGGCCGGTTGTGGCCTCGCATACAGCCCCTTCATGGCGCAGCCGGAAGACCGCGGCGAAGTGAGGGAGATGCATGACAGAGACAATCTATGTGAATGCGACGAGTCCCCACAAAAGCAACTACAGGAAAATCCCTTTATCCCCTCTTCATTGGGTTGTGTTGCGCGCAAAAAACACGCAACGACATATTCTCCAAGCATATCCTGGAACAAATTCATTCCTGTAAGGCGGCATATTGGCCGAGGAGAAAGTAGCATGTCGCCACGGTCGCCGATGGATCCATCCGGACGGTCGGATGGCGCATCGCGCCGTGTCCCGTCTCGCCGCCTGCTGAAGCTCATGGACAACGCCACGGATATCGCTTTCTGGTCGGCCGATCTCGAAGAACTCGGCATTCATGGTTCGATCGGGCTTCACCGCGTTCTCGGCCTGCCCCCCTCCGTCGCCCTGAGCTTCGGCGTCGTCGAGGCCATGATGCATCCCGATGACCGGGCCGCGCATACGGACATGCTGACCGTTCTCCGCAATGGCCGGCCTCTCAAGCGCGAGTTCCGCATCATCCGGCCGGACCAGACACTGCGTTGGATTGCCAGCCATGCGGAGGTTGTGCATGGCCCCGGCAATCGCCCGAGCCAAGCCATCGGCGTCGTCGAGGATGTGACCGACCAGTACGACGCGAAACATTCCGCCGAACAAGGATACGATCGCTTCAAGGCCCTGCTCTCGGCTACCGCCGCCGTGGTCTGGATCGTCAGCCCCGACGGCAAGTCGATCGACATGCCGCTATGGGAAGAGCTCACCGGACAGCGACACGAGCAGTTCCAGGGGCTTGGCTGGCTCGACGTGCTTCATTCCAACGACAGGGAGCGCACGAACTTCGCCTGGCGCACGGCCCTCAGCCACGACACGGCCTATAACACCGACTATCGGATCCTTTGTGTCGACGGGATCTATCGCTGGTTCAACGCCCGTGGCGTGCCGATCATGAACCGAGACGGCTCAGTGAAGGAATGGGTCGGCGTGTGCCTGAGCGTCCCAGGACAGAGCCGATTCCAGGCAGCTTCGTCGACAACGGAAGTACGCGGCCCCGCAAGCGATATCGGTCGCAGCGGCGGGGAGATCACGTCCGCACAGGTTCGGGCCGCCCGCGGGATGACCGGCCTGTCGAAGGACGAGCTGGCGCGACGCGCGAGCGTCTCAGTCTCGACCATCGTGCGGATCGAAGATCCCGACGCCACGATCCGCCCGCGACGTGATACGATTCAGGCGGTGCGTCAGGTACTCGAACAGGCCGGCGTCGTCTTCACCTTCGATCCAGGGCACAAACCCGGCGTGCGAGAGGCGTAAGGCTGGACCTCGTCGAGTCTGATCGGTGTATCAGGTTCACCGATATGGGATCGAGATCGCCTTCACTCATGCGCTCGCGTCGCTGGAGGCGGGCTGCCTGAATCGTTGCTTCAGCCGCTTGCCGAGTTCCCCCCTGCGCGCATTCGAGGCGAGACGGATCGCGCGATCGAGCTCGGCAGGGGAGACCTCGTTGATCTGATCCGCCAATGCCATCATGCGCTCGTCATCGGCAAAGGCGAGTTCGCAGCGATAGAGCAGCATCAGCACGCGTCCGTTCCGTGGGTCGATATGAAGCGCCCGTGACAGGACCTGAGATGCCTCGCTGGCGGCACCGTAGCGGAACAGCCGATCACCGGCTTCCATCATCAGGCCGAGATCCCCACCCGACACATGAGCGACGGCACGCCACGCCGCCAGGATGGATTCCTCGTCCCCCGTCGATTCGAGCGCCTTGGCAGCCAGCCGTCGAACCCTGCCCTGATTGTTCGTCATCAGCACGGAGATGTAAGAGCTGAGCCGATCCTCGTTCTTCTCTTCCTCGGCGAGACGGCCGAGAGTCTTCCAAGGCTCCTCCAACTCCGCATCCGTCTGGCACGCGCGTAGGATCAGGTCGCCACCGCGCTCGCGGTCCCCCTTGATGAGGGCGATTTCGCCGAAGAGCCATATGCCTGTGGCGCTGTCCGCGTCCCGCCGGAACTCAGCCTCGGCGATCTCGGCCATGGCAGCGACATCCTGTAGTTTCATGGCGCGCCGGATCCGCACCGGAAGCGCTTCCTCGACCTGCGCTTCCAGTAGGGCAGGCGCGCCATTCTCGTCGATCAGCTTCGCCTCCAAACGGCGCGCCCGCTGGGCGAGGCGGATCGCCCGTTCGATCTCTTCCGGGCAGACCGTCATCATGAGAACCACCAGATCGGCCAAACGCTCGTTGTCGGAGAAGAGCAGTTCGCTGCGGTAGAGCATCACCAAGATGCGTCCATTGGTCGGATCAGCCGCAAAGGCTGCCTCGAAGATCCGTGCCGCATCCTCCCCCGCTCCCGCGCGGAGTAGGCGGTCTCCGGCCTCGATCTGGATGTTCACATCACCCTGAGCTGCCACCGCGACCTGACGCCATGCTTCGACGGCCGCTTCGTCGGTGCCGGTCTGCTCGATGATTTTAGCGGCTATCCGCTTGATCCGGCCTTTACCGTTGGTCATCAGCACGCTGGCCAGGAGCTTGAGCCGCTCCTCGTCCTGTTCGTCTTCGGCGATTCGCGCCAACGCCTTCCACGGCTCCTCGAAAGAGGGGTTGGCCTGACAGGCACGTAGGATCAAGTCGATGCCACGTCGACGCTCTCCGCGCGACAGGGCGAGTTCCCCATACAGCCAGATCGCCGTTGTACTGTCCGGATCACCCTCCATCTCGGACGCGGCGATGGAAGCCACCATCGGCCAATCCTCAAGCTTCAGAGCGCGACGGATCCGTGCCAGCAAAGTCTCTGCGGCATCGCCGTCGGGCTTATTGAGGTCGACTAGCCTCATGTATTCGTGGATGGCCCGCTGAGCGTTAGAGTAGAGGACGATCTTGTCGCTCTGCACTACGCCGACGATGTCGCAAAATTCTCGCACCAGCTTGACGTTCGACGAGATGACGATGAAGCCGCTCGCGGCCGAGCGCTGCTTAACAACGCTGGCGAAACGGTCGGTGAACTCGGCCGTCTGCGGAATAATGTCCCCGTCGACGAAATACGTCTCGTAGGGCAGCCCATAAGACAGGGCATACCGGAAGGAGAGGGCGATGTCGGGAGGCACCTGCTTGTAGGGCACGTCCATGAAAGCGTCGATATTGGCCACGAACGCGACGAACTTGATAAGGCTCGTCGGCTCGATCCGGTGCATCTTGGCGGCGAATACGCAGTTCCGCCTCAACGTGTGTTGCACCACGATTCCTGCCATCCGGCCCACGGGGCTCGAAATCTCCGCCTCGCGTCGGACTTTGCCGATGGCGGGCGCCCGCACCCCCATGATGAGGTCGCTGAAAGCACGGCGCTCGATCTTTGAAGCGCAGAGAATCCCGACACGACGGTTCGTTGGGATGACCCCGGTGAGGCCGCACAGAACCGCGTGCGACCGCGACTGAAGCGACCTGACCCAGACGTTCTCCAAGATCAGCATGAAACATCTCGTACGGAGAGCGATAGGCACCGTTTCACCGCACGTGTCGCCGGTCGCGCGCTCAATCCCGATCTCCCAACCCGAAATCTAAAACCGCGTCACGCGAGGAAGCAACATCCTGCCTTCATCCAGCATGCGTCGACAGAGACCGAGCCGAATTTCCCGGCCTGACCTTCCTTGGCGAACCAAACCCCAATCCCGGCCCTGACGTCGATCCGGCGTGTTTGTCACGATCGACGGTCCTGCTGCAACGACATGGCCGGAATGAGGTCCATCGATTGTCGGCTCATGTCCAACAATCACGTGATCCGCTCGTTTTCCCGTCGCTATCGGCCCTGTCATATCACCCGGGAACGGTCGCCGACGGGATGCGCCAGGGCCGAGATACCCGTATCGATCATCCCTCCATCGAGAAAATCGAGAAAGGCCGGCGTATCCACGGTCCAGCTGTCCATGGCGCCGAGATGCGGCTCCAACCAGCCTCGATAGCGGTGTCCCATCACGAGGCTAAGCCGGGCGAAGTTCAGACGCAGGAAGTAGGTGCCGTCCTGCACCGGCACCATCTCTGTAATCTGCGCTCCCGGTTGCGCGAAGAGGATATGCGCCAAGCCCGCACCATGGGGAGCGACGATCCGCGTCGCCGACGATACGGTGAAAACCTGCTGCCACAGCGGCATGGTTCCGAGGGTGATGCCCGCGTATCCTCGCTTCGCGATCTGCGCCTCGAGTTCGGCCTCGTTCCTCATGACGCGCCGGCCCGAGTCGCGGCGAGAGATGTAGATCGCGTCGCAAGCACTCACCATCTCCCGAGCGGCGATGGCCCTGGCGGCCTGCTTCACCCGTTCGATGACCGGCGCCACCTGGTCCCAATAGGTGAAGCCCTGCATGCCGCTGCGGGCGATCAGCAATCGCTCCACGAAGACCGCTTCCCCCACACCGACCACCGCGTGGGAGAGGCCGGCCAATTGCAGCGTCTCCCTCTCGAAGGAAGGGGCCTGGTCGCTGAGGAGGATTGCCGCCTCCGGCGCCCCGTCCTCGAGCATCCAGGAGAAGAGCGGAAGGCGGTCCACCAGCCAATGATAGATGCCGCGTGTGGCCTTGATGGCGAAGAAACCCGTCGTGATACGGGGGGCGTCCTCGCGCGACAGGTTGGGGATGGGAGCCCCCTTCGAGACGATGACGCTGCCGTCCTCCTTCCAGATCTGGCCGTTCCGGTCCACGAACACATCCCAGTGTTCGATGATCTCGGGCGGCTTCGCCCGGGCGGTCTTTTGTCGGAAACTCTCGATATCCGCCGCAATCCGCACCGCGTGTCGCGGCGGGGTGCGCTCGCTCGACACGATCTCGACGGTGCCCTGAACCTGTCGCCCGGACCCGGAGAACGGAAAACGAATCGCTGTCGACATCGCCATTGCGGCGCTGGCCGTGGCACCGGGAGCAGGGGGGCTGGCCTTCGCCATGGCCGCCTTGATCTCGGACCGCAGGGCCGGATCCTTGGTATGGGGGAGAAACGATTTCGCCTGCTGCGCAAATCGCGGCTCGGCCATCACCGATGAGTCGGCCAGGAAGACCGCCCAGGCGGACGACGCCTCGCCAACCAGCAGGAACCTCTGGCTCACCGCATAACGGTCTCGCTTCGGCCATTCCGCACGAAGGGACTCCTGCTCGGCCCAACGGAGCGCCTCCACGTCCCGCATCTCGCCAGCGGCGCGAATGAACATGCCCATCATCGAGGGGCTGTTCTTGAGCCGGTTCGCCTTACGCGCCCGCGTCAGGATCGTCGTCCAATCGCCGCGTTCGAAAGCCGCCTCGAAATCCCGGTACTTGAACCCGCGTCCTCCGAGGACGGTCCAACGCCAGACGCGTCTCAGCAGATGACGACCGCTTTCCATGACGGGCCGAAACATAGCGATCGATCACATCCTTTGTCGTTGAACTACGGCACCGCATCTTCAGGTTGAAGAAGGAAAAGACCGGGGTCTCGCGGGAGGGGATCGCCGGACAGACGCTCCCATGTCAATCCAGTTCGTCCAAAGCGACGGATCGGCCATCCACAGCTGGCCTACAAACGAGCTGCTGCCCTGCAACAGGACACCTTCGCATCTGCGAAGGCGTGTGATAGTGCCACTATGCTGATTAACTTAGGAGCTTTACGCATGATTGCACGTTCCAAATTTCCTATTTTCCTTGCCATCGCCGCCCTGGCCGTCCCCGTCGCTCTCGCCACTCCGGCCTCCGCCAAGGGCAACAAGATCATCTCGATGATCGACACCGACAATGACGACACGATCGACCTGAAGGAGGTCCAGGCTGTCGCAAGTGCCAAGTTCGACGCCCTCGAAGGCGATAAGGACGGCACCCTCGACGCCAAGGAACTGAAGGGCCGCGGCGGCAAGAAGGTGATCGCCGAAGCCGATCCGGACAATGACGGCACCCTCGACAAGAAAGAATATCTCGCCCTCGTCGAGTCCCGCTTCAAGGCGGCCGATCCGGACAACGACGGCACCCTCGATGCCGCCGAACTGAAGACCCCGGCCGGCAAGGCCTTGGTCAAGCTGCTCAAGTAAGCAGGCGGCTCACCCTCGCGACGAGCCGCTAGCCAAGTCTTACGGCGTCGATAGAACGACCAGACCCTATGCACCGGCTCGAACCGGCGCATGGGGTTTTTGTCTTGCCGTTCCGGAACCGCAGACAGCTTGGGACATCTGCCGCCGGAACGATCCCGTCAGGCCATCGACCCGGTACCACGAAGCGACTCGAACGGGTCGGGCACCTATGCCACCGGCGAATCACTCGGCGTCTTCGAGCCTATCGCGGCCGACTCACGTTGCCGGAATCTCCCGAATCGAAAGAGACAGGGTGCGAAAAAAGCCCGACCTTCGTCCGCTGAACGCGCAGAAATGCACGAATTCCTGTGCGCTGCAGCACCTTGGTGCACAGAGACTTGTTTAAGGGCGAAAGATCCCTAGATACAACGACATCATGACAGCGTCGTATCGTGACTTTCCAGAAGTCACGGGGCGGATCGGAAGGAACTGGAGCACGAATCGTGTTCCGGAACCGAAGAAACGTTCGCGCGGCGGATTTCAATCCGGTCCCATCGGGCGTGCGCCCGCCAGAGACGCAGAACCCTGCGAGTACGTTTTACATGAATCAGCTCGTTCGCCTGTCACAGATCGGCGATGCAGACGCCATTGCCGAGCCATCGGCTGAACTGCGTGTCCCCTTCGCGCAGTCGGGCGCCTTCGTGTGTAAGTTCATCATCGGCGAGCCTAACGATCGCGCGGTGTGCTGTGGAGCGCCTGCGCCGGATGGCAAAAGCTGGTGTGCCTTCCACCGTCGCATCGTGTTCGAGCCGGCCCGCCCCGGGCGGCTTCGCTAACGCGCCACTCATTCCGCGTAGATCTCAGGCCTCGCTGGCATTCCCGGCGGGGCTTTTTGCGTGAGCGTCACCGGACGCGCCCATACGCAGCGAAAGTCTCAGCGACCTAGTTTGGTCAGGGATCAATCCTCGGGATCGTCCTGATCCTCTGGCTCGCGGAGGGTCTCCAGGGGCCGTCCGTGAAGAGTACGAAGATCGCTGCCACGGACGACGAGATATCCCGCTTCCCGTGCCTGGCGCAGACGGGCCGCCCGGTAATCCGTCACTCCGTCCTCCCTACGGTGATAGATAGGAGCCTCGTCCGGGACATAGCCGTAGCGATAGGCTGGCGCCTCCTCCCGTGACGGCTGAAAGGCCCGGACGGTCCAGGCACGGTCTGCTGTGGATCGGTGGGTGGGAGCCCGGACGGCCGTGCGTCGGATCGGCTGGCGGTCGGCGGGAGCGATGCGGCGCGCGACCTTGGGTGCGGATGCCTTCCTGCTCACTTGCCGATGAGCCACCGCGTCGCGACGGCTACCAGCAGCCTGTCTCGCGCGAGTCGGCGCGTTTCCCTTACGAACCTCCTGCGGCTTACCCTCCTCGCGGGCGGCGACAGGCGAGGGAGTGGCCTTACGATCGGGCGGGTCGGTCCATGCTCGCCCGGTGGGAGGGGGCGACGCATCCTGAGCGAGAACGGGATCGACCGGGGACATGGCCCAGATCGCCAGCAGGCCGAGCGCTGCAACGATCGTCGAAACCCGATGAATCCGCACTGGCATCGACGTTCTCCAGGCTGGTGCCGAGAGATCGGACGCATATCGGCGATCCACCTCTGCACGCGCCGCCCGGCAATCGGAGGCGGACAGCGGCGAGAGCTTAACGAAAGCTTACGATGCCGTCCACGATGCTATGTTAACCGACCGCCGATGGGGAGATCGACCTATGCAGGGCGGCGCGGCGGCGTCACTGCGCCCGACCTGTCGCGCGGCCATGGTCGGCCCTACGCTGTGCAAACGGAGCATGGCCGCCCGCACCATGCCCACCGCGACCGGTTGCCGTCCGGGGTCAGCCGACACACATGGCTAACGACTCGAAAGCGAAGGCGTCGCCGCTTCAGCGATCGTCCTCGGCTACGGTCGGCCGGGATTTTCCCTGTATCGCTCCACAATCACCCCGGCGTGGAGAGGAGAAACGCCATGAGACGATTCCTGTCGGTCCTCGCCCTGCTGGGCAGCGTCGCGCCAGTCCTCGCACAGGCCCCGGCCCCCGCCACGCAGAATGCCGCGCCGCAGACCTATGAGAGCAAGGTCGTCAACGGGAAGGGTGAACCGATCGGTACGGCCACGATCCGCGACGGAGCGAGCGCGCTGGTGCTACGCTTGGCGATCCAGCCCGGCGGGCTGCCTCCCGGCTGGCACGGCATCCACTTCCACGCCGTGGCGGATTGCTCGGACATGGAGAAATTCGAGAAGTCGAAGGCCCATGTGAACCACGACCAGAGCAAGCACGGCCTGCTCAATCCGGAAGGACCGGATGAGGGTGACCTGCCGAACGTCTATGCCAATGCCGATGGCTCGGTGAATGCCGAGGTCTCGAGCGAGACGCCACTCACGGGCGAAGGCGGCCTCAAGGATGCCGACGGCTCGGCGTTGATCATCCACGCCAATGAGGACGACCATACAAGCCAGCCCATCGGTGGCGCCGGCGCCCGCATCGCCTGTTCGGTGATCAAGTAACCCGTCATCGCATCCCCGGCCCGAAGCCGGGAGGGGATGCGAGCGCAGAGGGCGACATCACTATTGCCGCGACAGCGGGGCCGTGATGTCCGCCCCGGTTCGGTAATGGTCGGTCAGCGTTGGGCCTTGCCGATGCTGACGAGCTTGGCGCCTGCCCGTGCCTTCTGTTCGGGCAGGGTAGCCTGAACGGTGCGGACGATGCTGTCGGCGTCGAGGCCGGCCTCGGCATACATGGTGTCGGGGCTGTTGTGGTCCTGGTAGGTGTCCGGCAGCGTCAGCGTCCGCACCCGTACCCGGCCCGCATCGAGCGCGCCCTTCTCCGACAGGAGATGCAGCACCATAGCCCCGAAACCGCCGACCGAGCCCTCTTCCAGGGTGATCAGAACCTCGTGGCTCGCCGCCAGATCGAGGATCATCGCCTCGTCGAGCGGCTTGGCGAAGCGCGCGTCCGCCACCGTCACGGCGATCCCCGCCGTCTCGAGCAAGTCCGCCGCCTTCAAGGCTTCGCCCAGACGCGTGCCCAGGCTCAGCAGCGCCACCCGT